>NZ_JAUBRP010000091.1:0-22027 GCF_036701935.1 Microcoleus sp. M2_D5
CTAAAATCTAAAATCTAAAATCTAAAATCTAAAATCTAAAATCTAAAATCTAAAATCTAAAATCTAAAATCGATTGAGTGTGTTAGCTTAAAGTCATTACAGCCAATATTAGCCACAGTCGCCCCCAAACAATCATGCTGCCCCACGAGTTGCAAAACATTGCCCCAGAACCGACTCCCGCGGCCGAAATTTTTCAGAGAAACCAAATTGTCCGCGAGTTTTACGAGGAAATTAAGTACCGTCAAGAACTAGAACTTCACTGCCAGTGGTATTACGCTACAGCCAAGCAGCATCAGCAGGAATTGCAGAAAATGCAGGGAGATTGGAATATTTTAGGTTGGTTCAGCCGCAGACGGTCGAAAAATTAAGGAGTGAAAACAAAAAATGGTTTGTAGTCAGGACTTTAGTCCCGCCGATAGACTAAAAGCCACAGAAAAAACTGAACTCCTCACTACAAACTCTACAACAGTTATATGACCAAGAATTTCAAAGGTGGTACCCGCCACGTGATTTATCTCGCGCAAGTCAATCGAAAGCATCTCAAATCTAAAATCCTTGCGTCCCCCGAATTTATCTCGCGCAAGTCAATCGAAAGCATCTCAAATCTAAAATCTAAAATCGAATGACCCCCGCCCAAAAACGGATAATTGCTTTCCGACAGGAGTCGCGACGATCACAAAATTTTAGATATTAGTTCAAGCTTCCAGATTCATCTGTGGAGTAAATCTAAAATCTAAAATCTAAAATCGACTGACCGGATTTGATATTGTCTTTGGGCTCCGGCTTCAACTTTTGAGACAGCTAGACTTCCGAAGATATCAATTCGACCTCATCTTCTTTGAAGTGAGCTCGAAATTTTTTGTCAAATTGTACTAGAACCGGCCAATTGGCACTTACAGGTCTGCCCTGCCATTCCTGAACGATCGCCACGACTTCTCCTTCCATACCCTTAATATCAAATGGTTGACTGCGATTTTCAGGATGGTGGTAGACAACAACAGAGTTTTTAATGCAAACGCGATCGCCAACTTTCATAGACTTATATTTAGTGTTCTCTCTTCAAAACTCTGCAAAGCCTACGGGTGCTTAACACTTGTACGCTTTGCCGACAGCCTTCTTATCTTCCCACAAGTAGAGCGAAAACTTAAACAAAGTTAGCGGTTCCCTGTCGCTGCTTCGATCCCCAGGCGCGATCCACGTAATGGATGAGAATTAAATAAAATCCACTTTTCATGACTGTTGTGGGATGGGCGTCCCGCCCGTCCTTTCTGGGCGGGCGGGACGCCCATCCCACAAGAAAAAAGGGAAATTATTTAATTAACGATCCTAAGCGGAAATGTTGATGATTCTCGGTGGAACCCGTAGGCCCGATCGGCTTTAAAAGCTCGATCGGGCGGATTCTCAAGGGCGGGAATTGATGCAGGCTAATCGGGAAACTATTTACTTAACTGATTTAACCAACACTCAACATCAACAGCCAAGGTTTGACCCAACTCCAGCAACTGCCGGATCGAAGACAACTCCCAGCCGCCGCCTGAACGCGCAATCTCCAAAACAACTGCAGCCACCGCATTTTCGCCCGCCGAGGCCTCTTGCCGTTGCAGCCAGCCCAAACACAGAGGCACAATTTGACTGTACAGAGAATCGAAATACAGTTCCTGCGATTTGTCCAAACACAAACCCAGACTCAGCCGATCGCCCACAGCAATCAAACGCTCGATCGTGCGGATCTCAGCTTCCAACTCGAGGGGCGAGCGATCTTCCACGCCCGATCCTGCTTGCAGCAGCCTGTCTAGCGATCGCCAAACCATCTTTTCCAAAATTTGCTTGACTTCGGGAACGTTCAACCGACAGCGGAGATGGCCGGCTTCAGTGGCGATCGCCTCAATTTCGGCCAGCAGCGGTTCCACATCCTCGGTTTCCACTTCCAGGGCCTTGGCCGCCGTCAAACAGCGGTGTCCCAAAGCCACCTCAGCAGCCACCTGCAACTCTACCGGCACCGGCAACTCGTCGCGGTGGAACGCCATCATCACCCCGTAATTTTCGCGGTAAACCTGAGTGTAAAGCTGATCCAACCGAGTCAAATTTTCCTGACTCAGCAACTGCACGATCCGGTGGCGTTCCTCAGCGAATAAATCCCGCAAGCTAAAGGACTGATCCCCAAACAGCCGCACCATTTCCAGAATCGCGTGGGCCGCCGAAGCTTCTTGCATAACTCCAAACAACCGCTCTTTGAGCATAGTGTAAGACCGGCGGCTGCCAAAAGGCTGAATGCAGCAGTGGAAGTCCCAGCCGCCGAGGTGCAACGCAGCAAACACAAAAACCTCTGTTTCCCGCGTAATTTCCGAGGTTAACTGCAATTGACCCACAGCCAGAGTCATCGAGCCCATGCGCTGAATTTGGAAATCTTCCTGCAGGGCCTGATAGCAGTAAACTCGCTGTTCGCGGGGATATTTGGCAAACAGAGAACTGATCGCGTAGTGGGCGGCCACCTGTCTGAGACTAATTTGGGCCGTCGTGACCAATTGGCGGTAAACTTCTGCCCCTGTTTTGAAACAGTCAACGTTGCTGGGTGCTTGGTCGAGTCGATCGACAAAATCCTTTTCTAGCTGCACGCCGGTAACTTCGCCCGCCAGTTCCAGCGCCCGGGCTGCGTAGCGCAGAATTTGCACGCCTTCTGGCCGCGAGATTTCTTCAAAAAACCAGCCGCAGCTAGTGAACATTAACAGGGTGTGGCGCTGCATTTCCAGCAGTCGCAGGGCGTCCACCTGTTCTCCGGCATCGAGGGGGCGCACTTGATGGCGTTGGAGGAAACTGTCAACGTTAGCGGGCGATCGATCCCGGATCACCTCAATATATTCATCTCTGGCTTTCCAGGGATCGCACAACAGCTTGCGCCCCGCTTCTTCGTAAATCGGAATCAGCCGATCGCGCAGCCAATTCAGAGTATCCCGCAGAGGGCGGCGCCATTTTTGGTGCCATCCCCCGCCACCGCCGCAGCCGCAATCATCTTGCCAGCGATCGACCCCGTGAGAGCAACTCCAGGCCGTCACGGGTTTGAGTTCCACTTCCCAAGCGCTCGGATTTTGACTTAAATAATGAGCAAAATTCGTCACCGTCCAGCCGCGGCGGGGAAACTCCTCTGTGAAGGCGTAGGCGAGGCATTTTTCCGTACTGTGTTTGTGGTGGCCGAAAGTTTCGCCGTCCGTCGCCACGCAGATTAATTGAGCCGGTCGGTGGTCACCCCGCACTGCTTGACCCAAGCGCCCGACCAAGTGGTGGCTGCTGCTGAGAACGTCGTTGAAGCCCATATCCCGCGAGATCGGGCCGTCGTAGAAAAAGATATCGATGTAGGGAGTGTTGGTAGTTGGGGCGGCAGAATTTTGGGAGTGCCCGCGGCCAAAATAGTGACTGCTAAGCGGCGAGAGTTGGTGGTCAGCCATCAACCGCATTTCTGGTTTCAAATAGCAGCGGTACGGCCGAGTCGGATCGATTTGACCCCCGCCGACTTCGTGCCATTCGGAATTTTCCGCTGGTTCCCCTTCGTGGTTTTGCCCGATTAGCGGGCGGCAGCGTTCGGCTTGGGAGGGGGCTAAGACAATGAAGCGGATGCCTTCAGCGACTAAAACTTCGAGGGTGGCGTAGTCTACGGCGGTTTCGGCGAGCCACATTCCTTCGGGATCGCGATCGAAACGGGAGCGAAAATCAGCGATCCCCCAGCGAATTTGGGTGTATTTGTCTCGCTCGTTAGCCAGCGGCATGATGATGTGATTGTACACTTGGGCGATCGCGTTGCCGTGACCGTTGAGACGCTGACAGCTTTTGCGATCGGCCTCCAGAATCCGCTGGTACACTTCCGCGTCGTAGCGTTCGAGCCAGCTCATCAGGGTCGGCCCGATGTTGAAGCTCATATACTCGTAGTTGTTGACGATCCCCGCGACTTCGCCGCGATCGTTGAGTATGCGGGCAAAGGCGTTGGGGCGGTAGCACTCGATGTCAATGCGTTCGTTCCAGTCGTGGGCTGGAGAGGCGCTGGCTTGGCGTTCGATCGCGTCCAGGTAAGGGTTTTCCCGGGGCGGCTGGTAAAAGTGACCGTGAACCGTCACGCACACCCCAGTTGCAGCCGCCGCACTGCTTTGGGTTGCAGCAGTTACGGTTCGCGAAGACAAAGGTAGCACATCGGATTGAGTTGTAGAAATCGAAACCATGCGAGCAAATCCTCACTCAAGTAGTTAAAGACAATAAAACCAGCCTAATTAGAAACTGAAACCTTACGCAGCAAGAGTTGCAGCGAGGCATCTGTTAGGGCTAAATTTGGGCAGATAAGTTTTGATACATTTGTAGTATTGCTAGCAAAGCATTCGTTCCAAGATGCCAACCGTCGATCCCTGGTTTGTTTGCCAATGCTTTGCTGTTGAAAGACTTAAAAAAGGTAGCTTTTGCTGCTTTTTGGCACTTGCGACCCCTTTCGGGTTTGTGCTTGCAG
The DNA here is from genome assembly GCF_036701935.1 of Microcoleus sp. M2_D5. Lineage (NCBI taxonomy): Bacteria > Bacillati > Cyanobacteriota > Cyanophyceae > Oscillatoriales > Microcoleaceae > Microcoleus > Microcoleus sp. M2_D5. The sequence continues at coordinate 4,487 of NZ_JAUBRP010000091.1, forward strand.
AGCTGCTCATTGAGAGTTTGATTTACATTGCTGGATCTTAAAGTCTTATTCATGAAATAGCAACTTTTCGCCGGAAAGATTTAATTTTTGGCAATAAATCTTGGCGGTTGTGGATATCGGTTTAATGCCCGATGGATTTATAGAGTAAGAGTTTTTGCCGAGTTTAGCATCATACTTTAGGTGCTTTTTACCTAAGTCTTGGAGAAGTTAGGCCAGTTGGGTTCAGGCGGGGCAGATTTGCTGCAAATGTACTTTCCAAAAGAGTTGTAACACTGGTGCCGAGTCAAAAGGCAACAAAAAAGCAAAACGGTAAGTGTTATATTTTAACTCCTGAGAGGTATGTGGGGGCGGAGGCGGAGCAGGAGAAGGAGGAGTTTGGACGAGAAGATGCTGCATTTGACGGCGAAGTTGTAGAGGCAATTGGCCGAGAGTCCCAAGTTAGAGGCGATTATTCAGGAAAGTTTGCGGGGGTGGAGTTATGGGAATTGAGGAATTGCTGAAGTCCAAGCACTCAGATATCCTGAGAATTGCTACTCACCCAGGCGCTTTAAATGTGCGCGTTTTTGGTTAAATTGCCAGGGGTGAAGCAACAGCAGATAGTAAGGTAGATTTTTTAGTATAATTGGAATCAAAACGCACGTTTTAAGCAATATTAAAGAATGTATTGAGCGGATTTAGTCTTACGAAACCGGGTAAAAGACGCCGAAAGAATTGTACAGGAAAAAATCTAATGCCCTAACTCAGCAGATTTTTAGGCATCATCATCACGATGTACTATAACGACCACCCGTCCCCGCACTTTCATGTCCGCTACAATCAACAAAAAGCCATCATTGACATCGAAACCCTCTCAATCCTAGAAGGCAAACTTTACCCTCGCATCTTAGGATTAGTTGTAGGGTGGGCTGCCCTTCATCAAACAAAACTCATCCAAAACTGGCAACTTGCCAGACTTCAAACACCATTAGAACCTATTGCCCCTTTGGAATAAACAATGCTTAAAGATATTACCTCTGTTCAACCATTAGAAAACTATCAACTTCACCTCAAGTTTGAAGATAACCAAGAGGGAGTAGTTGACATCAGCCAATTAATCGAATTTACCGGAATCTTCGCCCCCCTGCAAGACTTGACTTACTTTAACCAAGTCAAACTCAATCCAGAATGGGGGACAATTTACTGGGAAAATGGAGCCGATTTAGACCCCGATGTTCTCTACTCCATTATCACCAATCAAATAATATCAACCTATGAAAAAGCTTCCTTCAGATGAACGCCAACACCCAAAAAGAGGAATTCAGCTATGCTTATGTCTATGCAGTAGCAGCCGCAGCCGGCTACTCATTCCAGATAGCCCCGCGTCCCTTAGATGCAGAAGGAGTTGACGTAATTCTTACAGGTTTGGGACCATCACAATCAACGCGCCGCCCCCGCCTAGATGTCCAAATAAAATGCACCTCCAGAAAATTACTGGATAATGAAATTATCCGATATCCCCTAGAAGTTAAAAACTATGAAGAATTAAGGCTAGAAAACCCTTTCGTCCCCCGCATTCTGATTATCGTTTTAGTACCTGACAGCCAAGAGGATTGGTTGCGCCAATCTCAGCAAGAACTCTCCCTGCGCTATTGTGGCTACTGGGCATCATTGCGAGGGCTACCGCCCACCCAAAATCAAAACACTGTCACTGTTCAAATACCCATACAAAACATTTTCAACACAGACGCTTTAAAAACTCTCATGCAGCACATTGAATCAGGAGAACTCCTATGATAGTAACAGTCCGCGACCCCGATATTCTCAAAACATTAGAACCGCCTCAAGTCGCTGCTTATTTACAAAAACACGGATGGCACGAACAAAGCAGAGACGGTGACAAATCATCGATCTGGACTCGCAAGAATCAAGCAGGCGAAGACTACGAAATTTTGTTAGCTCTCAAACCAGAAGTCAGCGGTTTTGCGCTGCGGATGTACGAAGTCATGGAAACCCTAGAAATTGTCGAAAATCGCTCTCAAATTGAAATATTAGCAGACTTGATTACCTCACTCCCCAATATGACATTACAGGGAATTGTCATGCAAATTTACACCCCCAACACCGACAAATTAACTGGCGAAATAACCTTAATAGGGGTCATTGCTGACAAATTGCGGAAAATTAAAACTTCACTTGCAGACAAAGATTATATCTTGGCCATTAAAGCTTATCAAGAACGCTTACCGATTCTTTGTAGCGGTGACTTAATCAAAGACAACAACGCCTTCATCCTCAAAAACCCCCACAACTTAACTCTCGATGAATTGTGGTAAAAGTAACAGATTTTGTCGAAATCTATATTAGACCTCTTGCAAAAATCCTTTTCCTCAATTGATGGGACGGGCTCTGGGGCCCATCCCACAAGAGTTATTTTTTCTTGTGGGATGGGCCCCAGAGCCCGTCCTAATTATTTTTGCAAGAGGTCTATTAAGCTGTTGCGCGTTTAAATTGCATATTCGGGACGGGCTAGAAGCCCATCCCACAATAATTTGAGTGATTTTTGATACACAATTTAAATGGAGAACAGCTTAAACACCTTCCAAACAGATATCAAGTTCTCTAGCAAAGGCCTCTGGCGCATCCAGCATCAGCCAGTGTCCGGTATCGGGTAGCGTAGTTGTAGTCAGTGTGGGACGGAGGATGTGGAGGCTGAAGGGAAAAGTGTTTGAGGGAGCAATAATTGCGTGAGTCCGGGTTCCAGGGGCTGCTAGGTAGCGATCGAGATTATCAACAGCTTCAAAGGCAAACATCCCGCGAGACATTCCAGACAGACAATCCTGTGGAGTCGCCGCCAACCAAGCGAGAATCCGATCGCGCGTCTGGGCCCTGCTTCCTGTCAGCGCCTCATTGAAGCTGGTTTCCACAGCAGCCCGCCAATCCTCCGTCTCCAGAGCTCTCTGGTAGGGGACGATTCGTGCCTCGTGCACATCTGGAGGCACCTTGGTAAAGTCTCCAGGTGGATCTACCAGGATTAACTGCGCGATGCGGTGCGGTGCGCTGGCTGCTGTGGCGAGAGCAATACAAGCACCGAAACTGTGTCCGACGATCGCCACTCGATCGAGTCCCAGCCCATCCAGTACCGCCAAAACATCCGCTGCACAGGAGGCGGGCGCATAGTTGCCGTCCTCCGGCGGTGCAGAATCGCCGTGTCCCCGCATATCAAGAGCGATCGCCCGTCGGGTACGCGCTACACGCGCCAACTGCGCCTCCCAGATGCTCGCAGAAACCGTCATACCGTGCACGAACACCACCGGCAGCAGATCCGATTCCCCAGCGGTGACAGGGGGGCTGGCTTCGATGATGTGAATAGTGCCGATCGGTCCTTTGATATTTGTCGATCGCATAAAAACTTCTCCTAAGTTTTATAATCCTAGACGCACGGATAGTCAGAAACCGGATTTTTCGCAAAAATACTCCGTTATATCAAATCCGTTAACATCGGAATTATTATCTCTCTCTTCTCTTTCTCTGTGTCCTCTGTGCCCTCTGTGGTTTAATCATTCCGATTCACACAAGCAATTTTACCTGCGTTACTCCTTGGCGCAATTCATACTGTCCTTTTACCCAAAATTGTTTAATTTTTTCACCCAAAAACGGAGCAGCTTGCATCATCAATAAACGCACTAATCCATTTTTTCGCAGTTGTTCGCCTTTCCACGCTTCTTGTGCTTGAAGTTTTTGGGCGCGAATAATTTCCGGTTCGCGTTCTGCCTGAATCCGCGATAATGCTAAGTCAATATCCTCGGAATTAGCCCCTGCTTTAAATAAAGGTACAAGGTGATTGGCCGCAACAATTACATCGCGGAACGCCATGTTAATTCCTTGAGCGCGAACCGGAGACATGGGATGTGCAGCATCCCCCAAAAGTATGATTCCTGGTCGATGCCAGCGCGGACAGCGACCAACCACAACAGATAATCGCATCGGAGATTCGATCGTATCAGCACAGTTGCGGAAATGTTCTGCCATCCACGCAGGAGATAGCGATGCGAAAGTTTCTGCCCAGTCTGTGTGTTTCCGATCGGTTTTGTCATCGGCAGATAGCACCCAAGCCAGATGAAGTTTTCCTGATTCTGCCCCATGAAAAACACTAAATCCGCTACCGCCATTCAGGATAGAATAAAATACATTATCCGCCACAAACCGAGGATGAGCGGCAAGTTTAAACCACAGAACATCTATACTATTCTGCTGTTTTACTAACTCTAATTCTGCACGCTGTCGTACAACCGAGTTTCTACCATCTGTACCAATGACAAGTGCACCAGGAATCTCTCGCCCATCTCCTAGCTTTACACCCGCAATGCGATCGTTGCTGTAGAGTAAATCTTTTACGGGAACACCTGGGATAAATTCAAACTCTGGATGCAACTGAGCTTCTGAAATTAGTGTTTCTAGCAAAGGCGGTTGCGATACCAGCGTACAAGGTCGATTTGACCCCATTGGCTCATCAACTCGAAATAACTGCCGATCGCCCACAACGAACTCCCAGGCATCAATTTGTCGGTGTGGAACACCTTCTAGCATTGTGGATAAGCCCATTTGGGCGATCGCATCCAATCCGCTGGGCATTAACCCTTCACCGCGAAACACTCGATGCGAATCTTTTGCAGCCTCAATCAATGTTGTGCGAATACCTCGTTTTACCAGCAGCAAAGCAAGTGCCGCACCAGTTGGCCCCGCTCCGACAATTACAACTTGCGTCATTTAGTATTTTCCATTGTTTTTTAATCTATTTTCCAGCCTATACCACATCTTCCATAGTTCTTGTGGAACAGGCATCTTGCCTGTTCAATATTGGCTTTTTGCCAATATCTATTTATTTCTGGAACCCCTGTTGAAAAGTCTTAATCGCATCAACATGATTCACCATATTAATGCAACTTGACAACAAATCCTAATCGATTCCTTGCACTTCCTCACTATTAGAAATTTTCTCATAATGAAGCGCATCGCCCTCTCCCCGCAGGTGATAAACCTCTAACAATCCATCTTCCCAGAACCACACTTCCTTTATCTTCAGCCGCTTGTATGCCTCCAGCTTGTCGATCCCGCCACTGGAAAACACGATTTCGATCGCCAAATCGGGTAGCCTGCGATCGGGAGCAAGTTTATAAGATTCATCTGCTTCTCGCTTAACTTTTCCGGTTTCACTTTCCAGCGTCATTGAGCCAGTTGGAGTAAAGTCAAATCCCGCCATCAGCAGGTACAGTTCCAACAATGCACCAATTCTTGCTTTAACGATTTCGTGGGGTTCTCCCGGCATTCGTCGTATCTCCAGAATTCCATCCAGGAAAGAAAGTCGATATCCTGGACGGTCTAACAATTGCTCAACTGCTTTGAACTCTCTCCAAGTGAGTCCCTCAAACAGAAGAGGTGATTCTTTTCTGGGTGGTGCGATGATTGTTGCAGTCATTGGATTCTCCAGTCTATTTCCAGATGAGAAACGATCGGGTTTGGAGGGCGATCTTTTTATTCTAACTTTAAGCTGTCAATCCAACAGTTCTAAACTAATTCCCAAAGCCTGCAACTGTTCGGGAGAAAGCGATTTCAGGCGTTCTGCCAGTTGCGATCGCTTTTGTTGTTCTTGTTGTGCCAGTTCTTGGGCCGCATTAGCTCGTTCTTCAGCAAGATTAGCACGTTCTCGCTGTACCTCAGCTTCTTCGTGCCCCGTCAACAGCAAATTCCCAGACTCATCCCACCAGCGCAACCACAACTCTTCGGAATGACTCGAATAACTGCCTCTCCACAAACCCAATTCCACCTGCATCGGGGGAATAAAATAGTGACCGCGATCGTTCGGTGTCATCCGTTCATAGGTAGTATCTACGAGGTGATAAACTTCCAAATTGCCATTGGTAATTTGATAGATGCCATAGTAAGGAATCCGCATTACTTGCTCGTAAACCCAAAATTTTCCAGGTCGAATAGTTTCTCCTTCAGCAGAGCGAGATAAAGGAGTCGCGTCTCGTTCTTCACTGCCATTACCAGAGGCAAACTCTAACACGATTGTGGGTGTAATAAACTCTCGCCATAAAACATAAGAACGGCGGATCTGACCGTCAACTCTCGCGGGGACGCGAGGAACATAGAACCAATCTGGTGCTTCAGCGCCCTTTTCTGGTGGTTCAGTTTCGCGCCAGTAAATCCCGCAATCCTGACCGATGGCGTACAGTCCGTCGGGATGGAGACGCTCCAAAACAGGGTCAATGGAATCGGTGAGAATAATACTTTGAGGATGTTCTTGAAAATTCTTCACAAACGTTCCATCCGATTCTGGTAGTTGGGTGTGGTCGGGAAACTGACGCGGTACATCGATCGCATTTAAGTCTTGTACAACGGACATGGGTGTTTGGGGGATAACAACAGTTTAAATCCTAAACTTAGTTTAGCAAAAGGATAGGGCAGAAATAAAATATCTGGAATTAGCGATTTCAATCAATCAGTTCGCTCGGGAATTTTTTAAGCCGGATTCATGAGTGGCCAACTCAACAAACCAGTATTAATCAAGTAGCCTCCTCCACTGTAAATCCGATTTCTTGCCCGTAGGATAGTTCCAGCGTGTGACCGTCCGGGTCTCGCAAAAAAGCCCAGTAGCCGATCGGATATCCAGCATCTTTTGGTTCCTCAAGCAATACGCCTTCTTGACGTGCTTTGTCGCAGAGTTCGTCCATATATTCGCGGCTTTTGCAACCTACTCCGAGGTGTGCGAGTGGAGACAAAACTGGATGTACAGAATCTTTTTGAATTAAAACAATTACAAAAGGGCGAGTGCGATCGCACAGCCAGACCACAGCAACACCCGTTTCTGCATCGATGCGGCGGTGAACCACCTGCATTCCAGCATACTTGGAGTAGAATTCGATAGTGCGATCGACATTTGCAACTGGAAGCGCGATGTGAGTGAGTCCAATATCAATAGTTCGCATAATAATTAGGTTTTATACCGCGTTCGATCTCGACATTTTTGCTGCTTGCACGATTATTTACGAGCTTTTCAACAAGTTTTTTTAGCTGCAAACTATCGCACCTTACCAGCAATATTCTCAACTAAGTTTCCCCAAACAAACCGAAGTATAACGTTTCTCTCTATCGGTGGCAAGTAACCTCAAATGCTCAACAGGTAACTTTTGGAGAGCGGGTGCATAGGGTTGGTTATGCGACTGTGGTATAAATAAAACGATAACCCACGTCGTACTGTTTTTGCTGGCGTAGCTGTCCGTACTCTCGATCCCACACACCCCTGTCTAAATCTTCCCGCAAGCGTAATAAACCGTCATCGATTTCATTAGTATCAATCTTGGCCAATGAAGAAATATTATTGCGAATGCCGAGATCGAGGTAAAGCTCTGGTCTTGCCCAACCAACAGCAGCAAATGAATCTAACAAGTCATGCGGTAACGCAAATGGAATTACGTTCAATACGTGACCTGTAACAGCCTGAATCTCATTCGTTAACTGTGAAATTGGTAAAACTGTAGATTTAACATCTCCGATCAATGAGGGAAAGTAATTCGTTAACCAAAAACCATAAATCATTTCTGGATCGTAAGTGAAAATAACAATCTGTCCGCTACCTACAACCCTATGAACTTCGCGCAAAGCTTGCCGATAATCTTGAAAATGGTGAAAAGCAAGCATGATAATGGCTGCATCTGCTGCTCGATCGTGTAAAGGCAAATTTTCAGCATACGCATCAATCCACTCGATTGCAGGATGAGCGATCGCCTGACTCCGCATCGTAGCTGACGGCTCAACAGCAAAAACATGATACCCGTGTTCCGCTAGTACAAGCGAGTAAGAACCTGTGCCAGCACCGATATCTGCAATGCTAGAAGCCGGAGAACATCCCAGAATGTCTAGCAGTTTGGCAGCAATGCGCGGATCGCTTCTTCTCGTTTGGGCGTAGGTTTTTCCAATTGTGTTGTAAAGTGCCATTCTGTCTTCTCAACTCGACAATTAATCCGTGTATCCTTTCGACCCCAAACTCGAATATACTACGCTCGTTATCCGAGTTTGGGGTCGAAGTCAAAATCCGTGTTCTGGCTTCTGTTATGGCTTGTTGTTGAGCAGCTAGTGTTTCTCTCCCCCTTTTTTTCCTTTTGCTACAGGCTATGATTGACGGTTGGCAACCTTTCAAAATTTAAATGCTAAACACAAATACAATAATTTCCAGTCTGCTGTTATTTATCCCGGTTTCCATCGCCGGACACTTTCTCGGCTGGGAATCCTCCACAATCTTCGTCACCTCGGCTTTAGCCATCATCCCTCTAGCCGCCTGGATGGGGACGGCCACCGAAGAAATCGCCGTCGTCCTCGGTGCCAATTTGGGGGGTTTGCTGAACGCTACCTTCGGAAATGCCACGGAACTGATTATCGGCCTCGTCGCCCTCAACGCGGGACTAATAGATGTTGTCAAAGCCAGCATCACCGGTTCAATTATGAGCAACCTGCTGTTGGTGATGGGATTTGCGATGCTGCTAGGCGGCTTGCGCTACAAAGAACAAGAATTTCAGCCGATAGTCGCCCGGTTGAATGCTTCAGCGATGAACTTAGCCGTGATTGCCATTTTGGTGCCGACTGCAGTTAATGCCACCTCTGCGGGCATCCCTGCGAAAACTATGGAGAACCTCTCTGGCGCTGTTGCTATAGTCCTGATTGTCGTCTACGTGCTGACGCTGCTGTTTTCGATGAAAACCCACAGTTATCTGTACGATGTAGGGGTGGCAGAAATAGAAATGCTCGAAGAATTAGCAGAAAGTAACTTAGCACCAGACAGTCCAGACCACAAAGTCAATCTGCCGCTGTGGATTTCGGTGCTGTTGGCCTGTACGGTGATGGTAGCTGTCGAGTCGGAACTGCTGGTGGCTAGTCTAGAAGAAGCAACGGCGCGTTTGGGGCTGACATCACTGTTTACCGGGGTGATTTTAGTGCCGATTATTGGCAATGCTGCCGAACATACGACGGCGGTGACGGTGGCGATGAAAAATAAAATGGATTTGTCGGTTTCTGTGGCCGTGGGTTCGAGTTTGCAAATTGCTTTGTTTGTTGCCCCGGTGTTGGTTTTGGCAGGTTTTGTCTTGGGCAAACCGATGGACTTGAATTTCAACCCGTTTGAACTTGTAGCGGTTGCGGTGTCGGTGCTGATCGCCAATTCTATCAGTTCTGACGGCAACTCTAACTGGCTAGAAGGTACTTTGCTGTTGGCAGCTTATACGGTTTTGGCGCTGGCGTTCTACTTCCATCCGGTAATTGAGGGACTTGTTTAAAAGGCTTTCTTGTGCTGAAGGAAGAGGGAAGAGGGAATCAGGAAGAAGGCAGATTTTTTCACTCCCCCATTTCCTCACTCCCCTACTCTCACTTCTTTCTTCGAGAGTGGTGGTTGCGATCGTACAATTGAAATGTGGATGCTCTCTCGTTATTATTTCTGGTCTGTTTGTACATTATGTGCTGCGATCGGGGATTTGTGACCTCGATCGGCTGTGAGAAACAACAAAACCTTTGGCCTCAACCCGATCGTTCGATCGCACTGCCCCGGTTATACAAAAACACGGGATGCTCAAGTCAAGCAAGACTAAAGCCTCCCTCGACTTCAGAGACGCTGCAAGATTTAAATCAAGGGTGCTGATGAGTCTTTTACTAGGTGTGCTACGATCGTCATAAGTTGAAAATTGAGTTTAACTAGAGAACGTAAAACCTCGTAATCTTATTGTTGAGTACGTAGTCCTACAAACACGGTGTTGCCGTCTAGGAAAACTCGTATTTGAACAAAAACCGAACTAGATAAAGAGGACTAATCAAATACGGTATGCCATACCGGAATTAACGATTTTAGAGAAGACACCTCTAATGCGGCTTGAGTAGTCTTGTCAAGGCAAGTAACGCAAGCTGAATCAAAAATCTCACTCACCAAAAGTGCACAGAGGTTAATCTAATCGCTTAATACTTGATTAAACTTCCTCCGATCTGTTGATGACAAGCATATTGACATAGGCGCTGTTTTGTGCAACATTCTCAGAATAATGCCCAAAATCTGCAGGAAAAATTTTCTGGAAGAGTAAACGACGGTCGATTTAAAACTGACCAGCCTATAAAAAGGTCGAACGGAATACCACGATTCGTTAAATTGGTTGAAAATAATGGTTAAACAATGGCTAAAAGCTTCCACAATAATAAATAGTTGTACAGACTTCAAAAATAGGGTGCTGCTTCACCCGAATTTACGCCTGTGGACAAGTAAGAGCCGACTCTCTTGGCAGAAGCAGGAATCAGACCCTCTAGAAAATACTTCTAGTTGAATGGTGAAGCTTAGATAAGCTTAGCCAAGTTTTGTATAGCAGTGTCAAAGTAAAACTTGATAGAGCAACCTCAATCAGGGTTATGTGGCTTCTGTGAGTTATTGCCTCAATCCCAAATGCCCGAATCCCTCCGATCCAGCCAACTCTGGCAAATCCGTGTGTATCCACTGCGGGTCTGAACTTTTGTTGCAAGGTCGATATCGGCTAGTTGCGCCTCTCGGAGGCGGCGGCTTTGGCAGAACATTTGAAGTGGACGACAACGGCGCCCGAAGAGTGCTCAAAGTCCTGCTCAAAGAACATCCCAAAGCTGTAGAACTGTTTAAGCAAGAAGCCGACGTATTGGTCAGGCTCAGACATCCAGGTATTCCAAAAGTCGATCGCGACGGTTATTTTACATTTACGCCAGCTCACAGCACAGAGTCTTTTCACTGTTTGGTGATGGAGAAAATTGCTGGGGCCAATTTGCAAGACTGGCTGAAACATCGGGGCCGCCCGATCAGTCAAGAACAAGCTGTAAATTGGCTCAAACAACTGTCGGAAATTTTAGACCAAGTTCACCGCCTCAACTATTTCCATCGGGATATCAAGCCGCACAATATTATGTGCAAGCCAAACGGGCAGTTAGTGCTGATTGACTTCGGGACTGCTCGGGAAGTTTCGGCGACTTATTTCGCTAAGGTGGGTCAGGGGCAAAATGTAACTGGTATTGTTTCCCCCGGCTACACGCCGCCGGAACAAACAAATGGCAAGGCTGTTCCGCAGTCCGATTTTTTTGCTCTGGGGCGCACTTTTGTTTATTTGCTGACTGGAAAGCCGCCGACTGCCTTTCCAGAGAACCCCCGCACGGGCAGATTAATGTGGCGCAAAGGAGCTCCTCAAGTTTCCGACTCCGTGGCTAATGTAATCGATTATCTAATGGCGCCTTTTCCGGGCAATCGACCTCAAAGTCCCCAGATGGTTTTGCAGTGCTTGGAGGAAATTAATCTCGACGGCGCAGAAACTCAGGTGCCGACTCAGTTGCCGACGACGGGGCAAACTAAAATTCGCGCAACTGCCGGGGAGGCTGGGCCGAAGAAGCAAAGTTCCATAAACCGCCTCAGACCTCTGAATTCGGCATTGAACAAGACCGAGAAAGATGTTTTTGATTGGAAAAAGAAGTTGCTGGCGGGCACGGCTGTTTTGATGGTGAGTATTGGCGCGTCTCAAATTTACGGTTCGCTGCGTTACGGGGTGTTTCCGGCAAACCCCGTGTGGCTGCTTTCGACTTTACCTACCACTCATTTTTTGCAAAGAAGTTTGGATAATGTCGGGAATGTAAATGCCATCGCCCTGTCGCCTGACGGTAAAACTTTGGTCAGCGCCAGCTTTGGGACGATTAGAATTTGGGATGTGAGGACGGGACGCGTGGTGCGGACTCTCAATTCGGTGCATTCTAAAAAATCGGTCAACACGCTGGCGGTGAGCCCGAACAGCTCGATTTTGGCCAGCGGTGGCGGCGACAATAATGTGATTCTCTGGGATTTGAAGACGGGGCGGCGGATGCGGACGATTGCGGCTCACGCAGCCGCCGTCAACGCGATCGCTTTTAGCACGGACGGTCAAACTCTCGCTAGCGGCAGCGATGACAAAACTGTTCGCTTGTGGAATGTCACAACCGGCAGCAGGTTGCGGACTTTGAGCGGTCACGCGGGGGCAGTAAACGCGATCGCTTTGAGCCGGGACGGTAAAACTCTCGCTAGCGGCAGCCATGACAAGACTGTGCGTTTGTGGAATCTCGATACCGGAGAAATCAGAAGAATTATCACAGGTCACGGGGGCCCGGTTAATGCTGTGGCTTTTAGCCCGGACGGGAAAACTGTGGCTAGCGGCAGCGATGACAATACGATCCGTTTGTCGAACGTGCAAGACGGGAAGCGCACCCGCACTTTTAAAGGGCATTCGAGCTGGGTGAGGACGATCGCCTTTAGCCCGGACAGCCGCACTTTGATCAGCGGGGGCGGAGATATTATAGTTTGGGATTTGAAGACGGGAAAAGAAAGAAGCACTCTTTCTGGTCACAGTCAGTTTGTGAGTTCGGTTGCTATTTCCAGAGATAGCAAGACTTTTGTGAGCGCCAGTCCCGATCGCACTATTAAGATTTGGCGAATGCCATAGTCAGCAGTCATTAGTCATTTGTTAATATTGATAGTCCTGGACGCACATTTGCCTTGCTCAACCCGGTTTCTACGAAAAAATATCCGGTTTATTAACCATAAATCTAGGAATCAACCGGGTTTATAGCTCCCCATGCGTCCAGGACTAAGTTATTCTAAACCAATGACCAATGACCAATGACCGATAACTAATCCCCTATTTGCAATTTTAAAATAATCAATAGATTATGCAAATAAATTTGGTATTATCCCAAAATTCCCCGCCCGTTTTTCGCAAATTCATCAACAGTTTGCTGCGACAATTCATGAACCGCCATCGCCTGCAACACGTCAAAAGGCAATGTCAAATGATGTGCGCCAGCTAATAAAGTCTTCACCGCTTCTTCCGGCGATTTAATACTAGCTGCCAAAATCTCAGTATTAGTTCTCTGCAACACATTTGCCATATCCCGCACTAAGGCAAAACCGTCTCCCAACAATCTGGTGGCGCGATTCACGTAGGCGATCGCATATTTGGCCCCCGCTTCTGCTGAAACAACTGCTTGTGATGCGCTGTAAATAGCTGTCACCGCGCAAGGAATTTCCGGTGACAAATCCGCGACTGCTTGAAAACCAGCCGCCGTTGCGGGAACTTTCAAAACTGTTTGCTGTCCAATTAATTCAAAAGCCGCTTTTCCTTCTGCTACCATGCCATCAACATCAGATGCCATTAGCTGATAGTACACTTCCCCAGGAATCAGTTGTGCCAGTTGTTTAAGGGTTTGATCGGGAGGTAACTCGCTTTTTGCCAAAAGTGTCGGATTAGTAGTAATTCCCGCTATCCATCCGAACTTGCTCGCCCGTGCGGCTTCCGCTACAATTGCAGTATCAACATAAATTGCCATAGGCTCTACACCTTCAGTTTGTTAATAATTTCCAGACGGTTGCTTGCAGATTGAGATAAATCCGAGCAAAATTAATTGTTAAGCTTTAACAATATCAGAATCTCGGAAATATTACTGTTAAGTAAATATAACAATTCAGTGATGTGCATCATCGGTAGTAGTGTGTGAGTTGTGAATTTAACAGGACTTAGGCTCAGAAATCCCGTTTCTTACAAAATATTCGTTGAGGACGACCTATCTGTGCAGAAATCGGCTTTATGAGGAAAATTGGCTAAGTGCTATTTAAGATAGCTAACAACTGACATCAAAACTTTTAAGTCAGTTGGTAACTGCGATTGTCGGGTACGGAAAACTTGACTCGCAAAATCCCGGATACAAAGAAATTACATTTGTAGTAAGGGTTATGTATGCAATAACTCCAGGAGGTGACTCAGAAAATGACAGAAGAAAAAAATCAGCAGCCACAAGTCAGCCTTGAGACATCTTCTGAACAACCTCAGTTGGAAAAACCAGCAGAAACTGCTGAAGAATTGTCGAAAAATCTTAAGTGTGAAACTCTGTCTCAATTGGTTGAAAATAACGCCGAAGAGCGTTTGAAGGCTCTAGGCCGCTTAATGATGGTGAGCCTAACTTGGTCGCTGGCGGGGCTTTCCAAACGCGAGTAAGTTATAAAGCGCTACCGGAACGGGCCAGCTATGATTTGTGAGTTTTGTTGTAAGTTTTGTTTAACTCAAAACTTACAACTCCCGGACTTAGGAATGAGAATTAAATAACTTCCACTCTTGAAAGTGGGATGGGCGTCCCGCCCGTCTTTTAAGGACGGGCGGGACGCCCATCCCACAATAACAATTAAAATTGTAAGTTATTTAATTCGCGAGCCTTACCTGATGTCCGGTTAGTTGTAAGAAAATCCGTTTTTAGTGAAGACTTTAGTTTTTGTTTTAAGGACTAAAGTCTTCAACAGAACACTCATATCATGTCCGATCGATTAACCATAATATCCCGGTCTGGCCGGGTTTTGGAGATTGTCCATTGTTGGCAGGGATTGTTGGTGAGGAGATCCCCTACAAAAATCACGGTCGATCGACCGGACATGATATCATAACTTTTATTTAATTCCTTCAAACGGCCCCAAAAAAGTCGGTTCTGGACGGGTAACGCGCACTTCCCAAAGCGCTTTGATGACTGCCAAAAATTCGCGGAAAGTGTAGCGAATCATGCCCTTTTGGCGAAATTTGCCCCAATCCGGCGTTCCTAAGCCGATCGCCTTTATGCCCAACCGGCGACAGGTATACACAGCGCGGGCTAAGTGAAAGTTTTGGGTAACTAAAACAGCCTGCGTTATGCCAAAAATCTCTTTCGCCCGGTAGCAACTTTCATAGGTACTAAATCCGGCATAATCGAGAACGATATTATTAATCGGTACGCCCTGGGCTGCGGCGTAGTCCTGCATTGCTTGGACTTCGTTGTAATCGACGGTGCTATTGTCTCCTGTCATCAAAAGTTTGTCCGCTCGCCCCGCTTTGTACAAATCGACGGCTGCTTGCACTCGATCGGCTAACATGGGGCTTGGAGTGCCATCTTCCCAAAGTCCGGCACCAAAAACTATAGCAATGGGTTCAGCAGGCACGTTAGCTATATCGCTGTGGCGGTAGTTGCGGGTAACAAATCGGACGTAGTAGTTGAGCGCTAGGGGTGTGAGCACTGAGGTTAATATTAACATCCCGATGGCAAAGCGCCATTGAAATATAAAGGGTTTAGGCAACATAAATTCAAGTTATCTTCCTATATAATTACACGAACAGACCGCTTCGCGGGTCTAAAAATTGTCTAGTTACCTAATTTACATTATATTGAAAAAAATATGATTCAACAACAGTCAAATTTTGAATTGCTGGAATCATTTTTATGGGAACCCAAAAACGGCTATGTTTTGCTATACAGACATCTTCAAAGATTAGAGCGATCTGCTGATTATTTTAATTTTCCCCTATCGCTAACAGAAACAAGCAAAGCTTTACAAGCATTAAGTATGACTTGCGGGTCAGTCAAACACAAAATACGGTTAACAATATCTTGTGAGGGAAACATAACGTTACAAGCTCAGACACTAGATAGCGGTATCTTAAAAATCGGTGCATCTGTGGGAATTGCCCGCCAACCGATCGATTCTCAAAACCCATTTCTTTACCACAAGACAACTTACCGATTGCCTTATACAATGGCTTTGGAGTCGCAGCCCGAATCTCAGGATGTCTTTCTGTGGAATCAAGATGGAGTTATCACCGAATCCACGATCGCCAATATTGCGATCGATACACCCGCAGGTATCATCACACCTCCCCTCAAGTGCGGTTTATTACCGGGGACGTTTCGTTCTCAACTTTTAGAGGAGGGAAAAATCAGAGAAGAGTTAATTACCTTAGAGGATTTACGCAGTACCCAAACTCTATTTCTCATTAACTCGGTTAGGGGTTGGATACGCCTCAAAAAAGAGGCAAACCGAGATATTTGGAAAGTTGTAAGTAATGGCTTAGGTAACGCTTTCAATCGATTTTAAGAGGGTGCGAACTGTGCACCTTACTACAGAATTGACATTTTGCGTAAGTCCTGAAAGTGTTAAACATAGTGCAATCTATTATGAAAAATATACAACCTTGGCATTGGCGAAAACTTCCCCTAAATCAGCGCAGCGGATCGGAGATTTTTCAAACTTTATTTCTAGGTCAAACCGCCGACAGTGCAAGCTCAATATCCGATTGTTTCCCCCGCGAGATGGCCGTTTTGCTAGAAAGTCCAGTTACATCTTCTACTAACTTGGCACGATATTCTATTTGTGCGGGTTCTCCCCGGATAATTGACGGTCAATCTCAGCTATGGACACCGCCAGTCGGTGAAATTTTACCTTTTTTGCGCGCTCTTTTGGACTCTCAACAGCAAAATTTAGCAGTGAATGTACCGCCGGAAATTCCTTTTAGTGGGGGTTGGTTGGGATGGCTGGGTTATGATTTAGCGTGGGAAATCGAACACCTGCCCCAACTCAATATTGATCCGCTTCCTTTCCCGGTTAGCTGTTGGTACGAACCAGAATCTTTTGCGGTTTTAGACCGTCAAACGCAAATTCTATGGTTGGCTGCGAGTCAACCTTCTCACCTCGATGTTATGCAGCATCAATTAGAGCAAAATGAGCGAGAAATAATCCAGAATAATTTACCGGAAAATTCTCAACAAAATTCCGCTACTCCTATTTTCCAATTATCTCAGAATGAGTATAAAGAAATAGTGCGAAAAGCTCAGAAGTATATTCATGCGGGCGATATTTTTCAGGCAAATTTATCTTTGCGGTTTGAAGCCCGTACAGATTGCAGTAGTTGGTCAATTTACCGCGCTTTGCAACGGATCAATCCTTCGCCTTTTGCAAGTTATTGGCAAACTCCGTGGGGGGCGATAGTTAGTTGTTCGCCGGAAAGACTGGTTCAATTATTAGGAAAACAAGTCGATACTAGACCGATCGCGGGAACGAGACGGCGAGGTTTAACCTGCATTGAAGATGAGCAGTTAGCACGGGAATTAATAGAAAATATCAAAGAAAGAGCAGAACATATTATGTTAGTTGACTTAGAACGCAACGATATCGGGAGGGTGTGTGAATGGGGTTCGGTAAAAGTTAACGAATTTCTGACGATTGAACGCTACAGTCACGTGATGCACCTCGTCAGTAATGTTATCGGTACATTAAGACGAGATTGCGACGCGATCGACTTAATTCGAGGGGTATTTCCGGGCGGTACGATTACAGGTTGTCCGAAAGTGCGCTGTCTGGAAATCATCGAAGAATTGGAACCGGTGAAGCGCAATTTATTTTACGGTTCCTGCGGTTATTTGGACTGGCGGGGCAACCTGGATTTAAATATTTTGATTCGCACCCTTTTATATGCACCAAAAAGTGACGGTACGACGGGGGGAGTTGTTTGGGGACAAGTGGGTGCGGGGATTGTTGCTGATAGCGATCCGGAAAGGGAATGGCAGGAGTCGCTGCATAAAGCTCAAGCTCAACTTAATGCTTTGAATTTAGCGGAAATATTTGATTATACCAATTCACTATGAACCTGCACTTAATATAGCTTCTAGGATATAGTCCCAACCACAGAGAGATAAAACTTCTTC
>NZ_JAUBRP010000092.1:0-21795 GCF_036701935.1 Microcoleus sp. M2_D5
TGAAAGCCCGTCCTTAAAAGACGGGCTTTCAGGCCCATCCCACTTTCAAGAGTGGAAGTTATTTAATTCTCATTCCTTACTAACACCAGTTTCAAAAAAGAATGCCACAGCAGACAAGCTCCAAACCAGCAGCTTCATCAGTAATTCCCAAATCTAAAATCTCAAATCTAAAATAACCTGACTAATCATTAATAGCCACTCGATCGCGCCCGCCAGACTTAGCTCGATACAGTGCCTTATCCGCCGCTTCAATCAACATTTTCGGAGAATTTTGACTTGGCGAAACTGCCGCAACTCCCAAGCTGAGAGTCACACAATCGCTGACAACAGACTTGATGTGGGGAATTGCCAAGGCTTTGACGCGCTGGCGGATTCCCTCAGCAATAGCCTGTGCAGCGACGACATCCGTATTTGGCAAAATTACCCCAAATTCCTCGCCGCCGTACCTAGCAGCCAAATAGAGGCGTTCTGCGGGTGCGTTTGTGCAAGCATCCCCGATCGCCCGCGCCACTTGCTGCAAACAAGCATCCCCGGCTTGATGGCCGTAATTGTCGTTGTAAAGTTTAAAACAGTCAATGTCGCACAGAATCAAAGATAGCGGTTCCAAAGAGCTCGACTGTTCCCATTCCCGGTTGATCACCTCGTCAAAACGGCGGCGGTTAGCTAGTTGAGTCAGACTGTCCAAATTCGCCAGCCCGTCCAACCGCTGGTTGGCTGCAGCTAGCTGCTGGTAAAGTAAAGATTGTTCGATCGCGATCGCCACTTGAGTACCCAACTGACTCAGTAAATCCACATCAAACTGCTGCCACTGGCGGGGTGCCGAACAGTGGTGGGCAATCAGCAAACCCCACAACTTCGGCACTTGACAAGAACTGTTACCTTCCCTCGGTTCTATTCCCTGCTGGACAATCGGCACTACCAAATTTGCCTTCACCTGACAAGTCTCCAAAAAATTAAGGTGACACTCGCTCAAATTAGAAGCATGAATATCCTCTACGGCGCGAATGCGGCCCTTTAAATACTGTCCGATGTAAGTATTGGCAAAACAGCAATCGTCAATTGCCATCCCCTTGAGTGGCATCCATCCTTCTGCAACCGACTCCACCACCACATCTCCGTTCCAGTCGGGTCGGAAGCGGAAAACCAGCACGCGATCGGTTGCCAAAAACTCCCGCACTTCCGCTACTGTAGTGTTGAGAATATCTTGGAGATCCAGAGAAGAACGAATGCGCGATTGAATCTGCCCGATCAGGCGTTCCCGTTCTATTTGTTGCCGCAGCGCGACTTGGGCTTGCTTACTGTGAGTAATGTCCCGACCTTCCGGCAGCAACAATACTATTTTGCCAGTTTCATCCGCGACTGGTTTGAGAGAAAAATCAACAGTTGCCGTCCGATTTACACCTTGAACTTCCACTTCATAGCGGACAAATTCACCTTTTGCCGATCGAGAAATCGCCTCCTGCAACTGTTCCTGAACTTTCTCAGAATCTCCCCACCAAGGCAGCAGCCAAAACGGCTTATTTGCCACATCCCGTAGCTTAATTCCCGCAAAATCCAGAGAAGTTTGGTTAGCTTCCAGCAGAGTGCCGTCCGGTTTCAACAAGCTCACAAATTGGAAAGAAGAATCAAAAATTGCCCGAAAGCGCCTTTGAGAATCTCCCAACATGGCCGTCACCTTTTCGCGAGAGGTAATATCGCGGAAGCGCCACACCCTGCCAATAATATTTTGTCCGACGCGAATCGGCTGCGTGTAGCGCTCAAAAGTGCGGCCGTCTTTAAATTCTAGAATATCGCAACCTTCCGACTCCGCATCGCTATAAAATTCTTTAACTCTCTGCAAAAAAGCCCTCGGATCTTTCACTTGCTTCGTGAGGAATGCCAGCCGCACCGTTCTATCCATTGAGTTTCTAACTTCTTCATAAATTCCCCACATTTGAACTAACTTTTCGTTATAACTAATCATTTCTCCGGCAGTAGTAACGGCGAGGATGCCGTCGGCAGTTGCTTCTAATGTAGCGTGCAGCAGAGAGCGCGATCGCTCTAATTCTGCTGCGGTCAATTTGCGTTCCGTGAGGTCTCGGACTGCTTTCACCTGAACTAAACGACCTTCCCAAAATACGAATTTGCTGCGAACGTCAGCAGGAAAAGCAGTTCCATCTCGCTTGAGAAAAATAGTTTCACAGACTGTATTGCTGGCGGCAGAAATCATTTGTGGCGCCTGTTTGTATGATTTCGGCGACAGTAGTTCCAGCAAACTCATTCCCACCATTTCCGCAGGTTCGTAACCGAAAAGTTGGGCAAAATTACTGCTGACGCTCAAAATGGTGTCGCGGTCAGCCACGGCAACAGCTTCAAAATAAGCTTCGCATTCGAGCAAGCGCGCTGCTGACTGGCTGCTGCCATTTTCCCCAGAGGAATAGCTGTTGTTAATTAACTGTTGCAATTGCGTATTTGCCGAGTACAAAGCGGTCATGGCTTGCCTGTACATAGCAGTACGTTTTTCGACTTTTTGTGCGAGGCGATCGCGATATTCTCGCAATTCTTTTTCGACTCTAATTAAATCAGTAATATCTACGGCAAACACGATGACACCAGCGACTTTACCGGTTTCATCGCGGTAAGGTATTTTATCTGTCCGCACCCAGCATTTTTGACCCGATGCTGTTGGTAGCAGTTCGACTTGCCCCTGTTTGGGAACGCCGGAATTGATTACTTCCAAATCTTCTAAATAATATTGCTCTGCTTCGTCTGGATAGATTTCATAAAAAGATTTACCTTCTAATTGAGCTGCGGGCAAACCTCTCGATGCAGCGGCGGCTTGATTAATTCGCAGCAGGCGACTTTCGGTATCTTTGAGCCAAATCATCGCCGGCACCGAATCAAAAATAATTTGCTGTTCTTGCTGCTGCAGCCGTAGTTCGGCTTCTGCTTGTTTTCTTTTAATTATTTCTTTTTGCAGTTTGTGGTTAGCTTTTTTGAGTTCAGCAGTGCGTCTTTCTACTCTTTCTTCTAGTTGATCGTAGTATTGGCTTAGCAAGTTTTGCTGCTGTTCGTGCCGCACGGCTTCTAATTTTAACTTTTCGCTAGTTGACAAACTTGAGGACACAAAATCTGCTAATATTTGGGTAAATTCGTGTTCTTCTTCCGTCCAATCACCGTCCGAACCCTGGCGTTCGGCGCTGATTATTCCCAACCTTTGACCTGCTAGCACAATCGGTACGTTTAACAGAGAAGTGCTGCCCCTATCGAGCAAATAAAGACCGACCAGTTCTCGCGTTCTGGGGTCATTTTCTGCTGCCACTGTTGCGATCGCGCTTGCAGATTTTAAAGCTTGAAAATATGCCGGACAGTCGGCTGCTGTGATGATTATTTGTACGGAATGGAGTTTAGTATTTTGTTCGTAAAGGTCGATGCAGTGAAGCTGCGTTTGGTCTTCGCCGTACAGCCAAATACTTGCTCGATCGCAGTTGACAATACTGACAGCGGTTTCTGTTACTTCGCGGATGAAGCCTTCTAGATTGTTGCGTTGTTTAAGCTGACTTTTGGCTAATTTTGCGATCGCTAAAGTTGGACTGCGCCAATTTACCCTCTGGTTGGGCGAGGTGGGTGACTGCGAAGCAGCCTTAATTTCTTCACAAACTAACAGTACAGCCGGCCGTTGGAAATTGGCAATTGAACGACCCTTGCTATTTTCCTCTATTTTCCAATCAACCGCCGGCATCGGGCGCGCGGTTGCTTGTACCCTAATAATCCTGCCATCTTTGCAAGTCAAGCAGCCTTCCCAACAGGCAATTTTAGGAGTTGCCGTACCGTTTTCCGGCTGAACCAATCCAGCAAATTCTGCCTGCATTTTGCCTTGCTCTTGGCAGTAAAATATGTTAAAAATTGAATGACAAATTAATTCTTGCGATTTGTAGGCGAGGCGAGACGCACCAAATTGATTGAGCGAAAAAACTCTTCCCAAAGCATCTAGAACGAAATAAATGCCCGGAAAATTCTCGTAGAGAGTTCCATACCAATCTTGTTCGACTTGTTGGCGGCACGCAAGTTTTGCTGTCGCGAACTCGCCCTCTGTGTCGGTCAAGTGAGAATAGTTGGTTTCGGGGTTGCTTGAATGACTTTTTTTAGCAAACACTTTTAGCTTAACTCGACTGTAATTAATTTTACTTTCTGGAATTTAACTTTTTTGTGAAACTAAATTAAACCTGTTGTTTGAAAAAAGTTACAAGTTGTAACAAAAATACCACTTGTCCAGCGTGCTGGTTTTCGCTTCCCCATCCAACCACTGTGTTTGTTTGTAGCTGGTACACGGTCTGCCGACGATATTTCCCGCTAGTTGCAATGCCAGCAGGTTTAGCTGCAATTACCCCGTCTGTACTTTTAACATCCTAGACAATAAAAAAATCGGCAATTAATGGTTTTAAGTATATATGATAACACTCAAATACCTAGTATTGGGACAGACCTACTTCGGATTTGATTTGGGATATTTGCCGGGGCGGCGGATGAACCAGTCGGCGGTTGCAATTATCGGGTCAGATGAGTGCGGTGGCTTTTGGGGATACTCGACCTGAAAACTGCTTGAGAGGCGATCGACCCCAGTACGATGTTTTGTATTGGGAATGACGATCGTGAATATACTTAATTAGACTATTTAATAAATATTTATAATACTTAAGTTAAGTAAATCTTATAATGCACAATCGGCCACTGACTTTAGTCCTATAGCTTATACTTAATCTTGTCCAGCAAACGCTAAGGAGGTAAGGAACAGTGACTACCCAACCCGCTGCGAAACCCAGACTTAATTCTGCGTTCAAACAACTGATGTCCTTACACTGGGTGATGTCAGCTTGCTATTTAGTGCTGTTTATTGGCGGTACGTCTATGGCTAGATTGCCCAGAGGCTTGTTTATTCGAGGCCCCCTTTATGATTTTCACAAATCCGTAGCGGTGCTGACAATGGCTTTACTGACTTGGCGGATTTTAACTCTGTTGCGGGTATGGTGGAAAAAATATACAAAACGCCTGCCAAAGTTTACAAAGGAATGGTACAAAAATTTTGCTCTGCACGCGACTTTGTACGTTTTTATGTGGCTAGTTCCGGTTACAGGCTTCTTTTTTTCTAACTCTTTCAAAAGTAACAATGTGAAATTTTTCGGCATTGTTTTACCGGATGTGTTTCCGCAGAATTCCGCAATGGTTGATTTGGGAAGGAGTTTGCATTTTTGGCTGGCGTACACATTTTTAGCGTTCGTAATTTTGCATATTTTAGATCGGAAGAAAGTTGTGAGAGCTAATTGGCGCAGGTTGACAAATTTTGTTAGCAGTAAGTTCCCAAAGTCTCAAAAGGTTGGATAAATGTCCGATGGGGTACTATTCTCCATTGGTAATGATAAATTGACTGCAAAACTGGCTATTTTCCACGGTGATATTCTGAAACTTGTCCCATCGTCTGAATTCTGAGACAAATTTATGGGTTGTTCTAATAAATCGACGGGGTGACTAATCGCCAAACCCAAATCGCTCTTTAATTCCAACTTCGCCTCTTCACCGTGACACTCGCAACACCGCAAAATCCACACATTAGAATCATCTTCCGATTGTTTGAATGCCATCAGCACTAAATTGTCAGCGGACAAATCCAAAAACTTGCCAACTGCGGGCAGAGTCTTGTAGTCATTTTTCTCTAACTTGGGCAACACCTTTACTAGCAGCGGCAAATTTAACTCGTGCCCCTGTCGAACTGTGTCGGCTTCTTGCCAATTTCCAGCATGGGGATAGACTGCACAAGTAAATTCCGAAACTCCTACATCTGCTTGTTCATCCGGCCAAGTCGAACCGCGAAGCAAAGTCAGCCGAATTCGATTCGGTTGAAGGTCGCAACCGTATTTGCAATCGTTGAGCAAACTCACTCCAAAACCGTCATTGCTGATATCAGTCCAGCGCAAAATCGGCACTTCCCATTTGGCTTTTTCGGCGGGTGTTTGCGGCTTGGTTGTGCGTGCGATCGCACCGCCGGGAATTTCGCAAGTTGCCAAGTCTGCTTCTACATTTAACCCAAAGGCTGCTTTTACTAAAACGTGAGTTTCTTGCCAATCAGCCACTGTCTTGATTTTCAGCAGCGGCGAACCTATTTCTACTATATAATCTTGGCAAAACTCGGATTTACCAATTTGTCGGACTACCCGCAAACTCTGCCGTATTTCTCCCTGTGCTATCCAGGAAATATCTTTCAGTATCGGCGCTGGTAGTTGATGTTTTTCATAATTTGGGTCGATGTTCCAAGCATCCCAATATTGACCGCTGTCTTGAAATGCTTGCAGTTGATTGCCGCCTGCTGCATTCAGGACTTCTCTGTTATTTACTTTATCCCAAATGCTGGATAAATCCCCGGTTTGTCCGTCTATTGTTGCCCGAATAAATTCATTTTCTAAAACCATTTGTGCGGCTGAAAAATGCGTTTCTTGACAAGGCGTGTTTTTTTGTGCTATACCGTATGTAAGTTTTGATAAATCTGTCTTTTTTTCGGTTTCTGGACTCGCGGACGGATTATCTACAGTTTGAGCGTCTTCGCGACACAGCCAAAACACCCGGTAGCCAACGGCGGGAATATTATTTGCCCAAAATAACAGTGTAGATTGCGATTGCGGTCGATCGCCCCTGACAATCTGCGAAGCCAGTCGCCGTCGGGAAAAATCGTAAATTTGCCAAGCTGAATCAGCGGAATCAGGAAGCGGTACAGCGACAACCTCAGAGCGATCCCAATTGAGAGTATTGAAAATCAAAATCGGTTGAGCGTCAGGCTGCGGAGGGGAAGGGAGAGAAATTTGAGCCGAGATGGCATCCAAAGATTGTAGCAGGATTTCGCGACAAGTGCGATCGACCTCAGCAAAAGCTAGATTAGCATCTGCATAAACTTGGGCGATCGCAGAACCGGGCAAAATATCGTGAAACTGGTTAAACAAAATTTGTTTCCAAGCAGATTCTAACTCAGATTTCGGATAAACCGCACCAGTACAAATAGTTGCCAGCGAAGACAGCAACTCAGCTTGGTAGAGCAATTCTTCGCAGCGGCGGTTTTGGCGTTTTTGGTCGGCGCGAGTCGTGTAGCAACCCCGGTGGAATTCTAAATAAAGTTCGTCTTGCCAAACGGGGAGAGTTTTGAGTTGTGAGATGGGAGGATTTGCATCCTTCATTGGCGACAAATTGAACAATTCTCGCGCCCGCAAATTCTCCTGATTGTCCGATTGTGGAACATCGCTTTCTGGCTTAGTTTCCGCAACTGCAGGCAAAAACTGACTCTCAATCAAAGACAAATAATCAACCGCTTTCGCAAACTCCAACTTAGGGAAAAAAGGCGACATTTTCCAGCGTTTCCCCACCTCCAACATATCACGAGTCGGGCCACCGCCGTGGTCGCCAACCCCAGGCAACCAAAGAGCATCTAGCAAATTAGTTTTAGCTTGCCAGTCAAAAGCATAACCTGCCATTTTCACAGCTTCTATACTTTCACCAATGGGAGGAGACATCATACTAAATATTTTAGTACCGTCCAACCCTTCCCACCAAAAAACACCGTGGGGAAATTCCGTTGTATCGTTCCACCGCAACTTTTGCGTCACAAAATAATCAACTCCACCTTGCCGCAAAATCTGAGGTAATTGCCATCCAAAACCGAAAGTATCCGGTAGCCAAGCCACCCGCATCAATTCCCCAAAATTTTCTTTTGCATAACGCTGTCCGTAAAAAACTTGCCGCACCATTGACTCAGCAGAAATCAAGTTTAAATCCGGTTCTACCCACATCCCGCCAACAACTTCCCAGCGTCCGACGGCCACCTGTTTTTTAATCGCAGCAAATAAGTCCGGGCGATGTTCTTCCATCCAAGCATAAAGCGCCGGAGTTGAATGGCAGAAAATCAAATCTGGAAACTCCGATTGCAATTTCAATACCGACTCAAAAGTTCGCTTTGCCGCGTCCCAAGTTTCCGGGACAGGCCACAGCCAAGCTAAGTCTAAATGAGCGTGACCCACCAAATAGATTTTACCTGTATATATAGATGTGCGATCGCCGCTTTCTCCTATATATATAGATGTAGCATTGCTACTTTCTCCCACCTCAAAAACCTCATCTCTTCTTCCTCCCTCTGCGCCCTCTGCGGCCTCTGCGGTTCCCTCATCTAAATCCCCCAAAAAAGCCCGCAGATATCCCAGTAAATTGTGCCGCAAAACAGACAGCGAGCGATCGAACTTTTCGCGATCGCCCACCGCCGACCAATCAATCAAACCAAGCGCCAAATCAATCTCAGATTTCAGCATTTCCCCCTTGACAAACCTGGGGCGATTTGCTATTATTTCGGTGGGGAGGTATTGGGAATTTTTAATTTCTAAATTTTGACTTAGCGAATTTTGCAAAATCTCTAATTCGGCAGCCACAAAACCCGGATCGAAACAAGAAGAGTCAGCAGATTCGTACAAACAAATCGATCGCACTAAAGCACCGCTATCGTGACCCGGACTTACCAACCGCAAAATTACTAAAAATTCATCTCCGGGATTAGCCGACGAACTCAACAAAACTCGATCGGCAAAATCAAATAAATCTCCCTGTCCGACTAACTCGCCGTTGACAAAAATTTGAGCATCTTCTGCCCACCAAGTCAAACCCAGCAGCAACCGCAAACCAACCACAGGATAGCCGTGCAAATTGTCAGGAATTACAAATTGCTGGCCCAAAGACAAAACTTGCTTCCCAGACGGCCAAGCAATATGTCCTTTGCCGTTAAGTTCGGCAACAGGGCTGTTACAAATATTTACCGAAGAAACCGCCGAGTCAGAATCGCAGTACCTCCAACCAGACTGAACCTCCACTTGACTGAGGCGGCGCAACTTTTCGACAGCGGCAGAAATATTGTTGCTAGCAGGTGACACAGAAGCGCTCATTTTTAGCTAAAATCAAAATTGGGTAGGAATCAAAGATCGGATTGAACCGCGAAGACGCAAAGGACGCGAAGAAATAAAGGTTTCAGAGGGTTTGAAGCGGAGATTAAGATATCGCTTTGATTTTACAGCAATATTTAGCAATTCCCTGAATTCAATAATTAAACTTATGTCCAACGGTTACTACGGCCCATACCAAAGCCGATTATTAAATTTTATATCGAAACAGTCCCGCCAAGTCGCCGACAATTGCGATCGAACTTGGCGTCAAATTAAAGAAACAACTCTCACCGCCACCCAAATTCTGCTTTATCCGGCTTACTTGCTGGTGCAAAGTTCCCGAATGCTGGGCCGACAGTTGCGGGCATCAAGTCAAAAAGTAGATTTACCGGAATTGCAAGAATTTGGCGGCGACGAAAATCCCGATTTGCCACAAAATTGGTATCGGGGGGAAGTTTCCGAAGAAAGTTCGATCGCCGAAATTTTGCACCTCGCCGAAAATTTGCTAAACTCGTCGCAAACCGCGAAAACTTTAGCCAGCTTCCCGCTGTTAATTAATCAAGGAAATGCTGCTAACAATTTACCTCCGGCTATCAATTTTAGCGGACAAACCGCCAAGCATCAAACCACTTCCGTCTTAGAACACCCGCTTGCTAAAACTGAATTAAAACCCCAACCGAAAGTAGAGGGAATCGCCAGTTTTATACCAGCCCGCACTTTAGTATTGGTCGGAGGTGAAAATCAGATATTAGATATTTTGACACCCGAACAGCAGGAAATTCTCGAAGGTAGCATAACTTGGGAAATTGCCAACAGCGGGCCCGAACGGCGGGAAATTACCCAAAAAGAATTAAAATTTAATCTCGGTTTGGAGTCAGCGGCGAAAAAAGCGCAGTTGCCGCCGATGCGTCGTTTTTGGGAATTGATGGCATGGCTTCAGACGAGTCCGGTTGCCCTCAAAAGAAATCAGTTTGGAGAATCAATCCTCGCAGTTAAAAAATCGATCGACCGCAATGCCATCCTAGTCCAAAAAGCCCGCGCGCAGATCGAAGCAAAAACCGCACAGCAGTCAATTGCGGCATCGAATTCGATCGACCGCAATACCCCAAAACTAGAAACTAATTTTAACAGCAAGTTCGATCGACCCCCAACTCCTCTCTCCTTTGTTACATTACTCGATCGCGCCGCCGTCAACATCGAGGAATTAACCCTCCCGCCATCGGCAAAAACAATCGCCGCACCCACAGAAGCCCCCGGAGTCAAAATTGACACATCCGGATCAGACGCCTATGTAGATTTTTCCGCCCGCGACATCCTCGAAAAATACGCTAGAAACATCGAACAAATGATTTGGTCGTCAGTAGACCATCTTTTGGGCAAAGAAACGGCAGCCAGTGATAATACGGAGAAATCAGTTGCTATTCAGTATTATTTGAAACAGCGACAAAAACAAGAAAATACACAAAACAGCCCAGAGGTCGATCGACCGTGGCTGAACTGGCAAGACTTATTCGGGGAAGCAGCACCGCCGCATTTAATCGACGGCAGTTGCGAAACCGAAATAGCACAAACTAGCCCAAAAGTCAAACCCCAAATAGCAGAATTAGGAGAATTGCCCGAAGGTCGATCGAGCGCAGTCCCAATATCCCCTTACCCCGAAGCACTTAACCGCCTGCTGGGGCAGCTAAAACAGAGCTTGCTCGCAAAAAGCCCAAAAAGTCAACCCCAAACAGCATCTGATTTATCTGATTTAGCAGTTACTCAAAAAAATAGCTCTGCACTTGCAGCAGAATCAACCCCAGGGCGCGCGCCGGAAACCCAAGTGCCAAAAAACACCAACCCGAACACCCCACAAAACAACCAATCCCCAGTAGCAATCACCGCGCAAACCAGCAGATACACCGCCCCAACCCGCGCTGCTGCTGAACCCAAAAATCCCAGCGCAGGCGTCCCCCCCGATGGCGAATACTTAGAAACAAAAGCAGAATCGATGGGATACATTAAGCACCCCCTAGAACAAGTGCTCGAATGGCTCGATCGAATCATGCTGCGGCTAGAAAACATCGCCGAGCAACTCTGGAATTGGGCAAAAAGCAACTTGGCAAAAATCCTCAAAAACAAAGAGAAAATTGACTAATCTGTAGCTTATTAAAAAATACCCTGAAAACCCGCTCGACTAGAGTCCAGGGATGAAAGGGCCAGGCAGGATAAATCCAGCCTATCAGATATACCAATTGCACAAATGTCTGGCAAGTGTGCTATTGTCAAAAGAGTCAAAAGTTGCGAATTTTGAGAAATCAAGTATCTAGCTTAACAGCAGTACGGATGCTCAAAATAATTAATCACAACCAATACAAAGGTTCTGAACCGATTAAATCGTCAGTAAAAGACGTTAAAACCTACCCCCGGACTGGAGGAAAGTCACGACCGAGGAGCTAGTTGCAAGACTAGGATAGCAGACCGCCATTTTTGGCAAAAGGATTGCGCCCGGAAACCCTGGCAATAGGGATATTAAGGCCCGAAAGTCTTAAGAATCCCCGTCGCGATCGCGCCGGGAGTGTCAAGATAAAAAAGTTGCCACAAAAGCAGCTAATCAGCTCAGTATTATGCCATCTTTGGAGACTACCACAGTGCTAACCCTCAAAATCGTAGTTAATGTAGTTGTTTTATTTTTTGTTTCCCTGTTTATATTTGGATTTTTGTCCAATGACCCAGCTCGGAACCCCAACCGCAGAGACATGGAATAAACAAGTTATCCCGGCCACTTGCTGGGGGCACGCCACCGCAGCCCCCCAGTAAGCCCCCAAACCCGCAAAAATTAGTCGCACAAAACTTGACCTCGCACCATCGGCGAGGTTATCTTGTGTCGGAAGCAAGTTCAGACAGCCATATTCCGGCGCGCCCAAGCCACGGCAAATTTCAGATGTCAGATTAATTTCTAAACAGTTGCCTTTTAGAGGCAAAAATTTTCAATAAATTGCACCCTATAAAATCTAAAATCTAAAATCTAAAATCTAAAATCGGATGACTTACCTGTTGTAACTATGCCCTATCCGGTACCGCCGCCCGAACCCTCTGCCATCATCTACATCGCAAAGCCAAAAAAAGTCGCCCTCACTGTGGCGGCCGGCGATGGAGACACCCGCAGCAACCCCGCAGAAATACCGGAACCAAGCCCAGATATCTTTCAGCCAGAACCCACACAGGCCCCAGCAGAACCCGCAGCCACACTCCTCGGCACCACCCCAGCCACCGATAAGCCTCCAGAAATCGCCGACCCCCTAGCGGAAGTCGAAAGCGGCGAGGCAGTGGTGGGATTTCAGCGCCGGCCTCCTGCGGGAGAACCCGAAACTGCGGAAACTCCGAAAGATTCCTCGTTTACGGCTTACCAATTGGGTTCGGTAGAAAATGCGATTGCCATTCGCAATCGGAAACGAACCGCAGAGGCGCAGAAACAACAGGAGAGGAATCTTGCCGGAAAGCAGGAAAGTTGGTATCAGGCCCAAGGCCGGCAGTTAGAAGATAACTCCCCCGAACCTGCGGAGATTCCCGTTCCAGAACCCGCGCTAGAACCAGCACCCAGCGGGCAACAGCAGTTCGACATTCCCGCACCGGGAACCGCCCCCGCACCCAGAACGCCCCCTGCGCCGACACCGAAACCTAAGCCAGCCGCGCCGGGAGTCCGCACCCCCCCAGCAGGGCGGACTGTGCCTTTTCCGGTGACTCCAGCCGATACTATCGAAGTTAAGGCCGACAGCCAAGAATTCGACGACAAGCAGCAAATTGTGACGGCGGTGGGTAATGTCGTTGTGCGGTTCCGGCAAACTGTGATTGATGCCGATCGGGCGATCGTCAACTTAGTCACCCGCCAAGTGGTAGCATCTGGCAATGTCGCCTATACCCGCGGGCAACAAGTAGTGCGCGGCCAGCGGATGGAGTTCAATCTCGGCCTCAACAGCGGCGCAGTCGAACAAGCCAGGGGGGAAATATTCCTGCCCGCAGCAGGTAGCGAATTGACCCCCACACTGCCGACAGATATTAGTGCCGGGACGATTCTCGAACAGCCGCTGAGCGATCGAATTACCAGCCAGCAGCCCCTGCGCGGAGTCAAATCCCCCGGCGCCGCTACAGTCACTATCGGCGGCGGCGGACAGCTAGCAGCCCCCCAAGTTACTGGTGCCGTCAACCGCATCCGTTTTGAAGCAGAACGCATCGAACTCCTGCCAGACGGCGCGAGGGTAGCAACCAACATTCGGCTTACCAACGACCCGTTTTCCCCGCCGGAATTTGAATACAGGGCCCGGAGGGCGACGATTAGAAGGATTTCGCCCACGGCAGAGGAATTAGTCACAACTAAACCCCGCTTGGTGTTCGACAACCGGGTGAAAATACCCGTGTATCCCCGCAGGCAAGTGTTTGACAGCCGACAGCAAAACGGCCCGTGCTTGACCTTTGGTTACGACGGGGGAGACAGAGGCGGTTTGTATGCCGAGTGCGGTTTTGAGGTGTTGCAAAACGGGCCGGTGCGGCTGACTCTGACGCCCCAAATTTACCTGCAGCGTCTCGTGGCAGAGAACGGCGGCAATCCGTTTTCTCCCGACAGCTACGGGCTCAAAGCGAGGTTGCGCGCTAGTCTGGGCCCGCGCACCAGCCTCGACGGATCGGCAATATTTCTGAGTTTTGAAAATTTCCCGAATTTGCCGGAAGACAGCTTTCGGGGCAATTTGCGCCTGCGACAGTCGATCGGCACTCACACTCTGGCTGCAGAATACAGTTATCGCGATCGGCTGTTTAACGGTTCTCTGGGCTTTCAAACCGTGCAGAGCAGTCTGGGGGCAGTCCTGACTTCCCCAGTCATCCAACTCGGAAGCACGGGCATCAATCTCAGCTACCAAGCCGGGTATCAATTTATCAATGCTGACACCGATCGACCAGACTTGCTCGAACCAGTGCGGGAAAACAACCGCGTCGATCTGGGGCGTTCCCAAGTTAGCTTCGCCTTAAGCCGCGGCTTCAACCTCTGGGAGGGCGAACCGCTGCCCCGCACTCCCACCCAGGGTTTGAGGTATACGCGGACGCCGGTGGTTCCTTTCTTGCAACTGGCCTTGGGACTCCGGGGAGTTGGTACTTATTACAGCAGCGGCGACAGACAAAATTCCCTCGCCGGCAGCGTCGGCATTCAAGGGCAGTTCGGTCATTTCTCCCGCCCTTTCCTCGACTACACTGGGTTTAACGTGACTTATACCCAGGTGGGGCGGGACGGTATCTCGCCGTTTTTATTCGATCGCTTAGTAGATTTGAGAGTCCTGTCTTTTGGGCTTGTCCAGCAAGTTTACGGAGGCTTTCGAGTTGGATTTCAAAGTGCTATTAATTTAGAAAGCAGGGAAACAATCAGTACGAATTACACTCTAGAATACAGCCGCCGCAGCTACGCAATCATTTTGCGTTTTAATCCTGAGCGTCAAGTCGGCAGCCTGACTTTTAGAATTAGCGACTTCAACTGGAATGGGACTCCCCAACCTTTTTCCGGGGACGCGCGAACTGTAGAAGGAGGTGTGCGTTTATCCGATTAATTCACTTGGTAATTGGTAATTAGTGATTGGGAATTGGTCATTGGGAATTGGTTATTGGGAATTTTGAACCAACCGCCAACAGAAAACAGTCCACAGAAAACAGTCAACAGACAACACATGACAGAAGTGACCGCAATATCTGCACAAGCAGCGGCTCTGCTGGTTCACTACGGTTTTGACCTAGGTGGCAAAAAAGCCGAGAAATTGGCGGGTGAATGGCTGACCAAGTATCCCGGCTATTGGCTTCGTTTAGCAGTGGTTGAAGCGCTTTATCAAGGCCGCTACAAGGCTGTTTCGGTGGGACAGCTATTGAGTATGTGGCACCGGATAGGTGAACCTCTCTATCATTTCAATCGCGAGTTTGAACGCTTGGTATGCAATAATTTTCCTCAAAATTTAACCGGGGAAAGTGCTGCTCAACTGTCACCGGAAGATATACTTTTATCGCACCAGGAACCGGAAGTAACTGCCGCAGAGTTATATTTGCGTGGGCCGTCAGGGGTGCAACTTGATGTGGCGCTTCATGCAGAAGTCCCGAACACAGAAGCAGAGGAAACAGGAAAATTACCTGCAGCCGACGATCGCACAAAAGAAAATACAGAATTTGTAGTATATGAAGATGTGGATGTTACTGCCCTCGCCGATCGAGCCGAAGCCGAGCAAAAATTAGCAGACAAACCCGTGGCAAAATCATTCCCAGTTGTCAAACACACTGATTTTCATACCAAGTTAAAAGCGATTGCCAGAGAAGGCCGAAGAAAGAAGGGAGAAAGCAGAAATAGAGTGTAAACTTTGGGAACTATAGGCTTTCTCAGTAACATGAGGTGCTCTCGCGGGCATCGGGCATCGGCCAAAGAGGGCATCGGACATAGGCATAGGACTCGCCCCCATACCTCACCACGCTTGAGAACCGCTATAGATAGTTATTTGTTACTTTTCATTTTTGGCACTTCCTCCCATCCGAATTTCCGAACAAAAAGAAGCTTGTTCCGTACCGTTAGCTTGCTTAACAACGCTAGTCCGCAGCCGCAAATTGGGCATGAGATACCACAGCCTTTCTTCGGCATGGAGGGTGTCTGATTCTGTAATCAATGTCAGCACGTCGCCGTCCATCACGTAGCGGCTGTTACCTTTGTCTTGCAACACTTTGCCAACGCTTGGATTGTCGGGATTTGGTACGATCGCTAGTATTGTAGAACCGATTTGTTTAGCTTGGTCGCGATCGGGAATACCGTCCCAACTAATCCGAACGCTAGTTAGCTTAGTTGAAGCCGGGTTAATCGAGTGTTGTTGGCAAAGTTTGACGACGGCTGCATCGCTAGCTGTCAGTATTTCTATTTTGAGGTCGGATTTACCTGCCTGCAATTGGCCAGAATGGAGATTGTGTACGGTACGCTGAGAAAACCATTTACCTGCACTTAACTCGAAAAACTCGATAACATCCATGAAATTTGTCTCTAAAGTCAATACTGCTTCATTTGCGATCGTGACTTGCGCGCTATGGAGTCAGAAACCCGGTTTCTTCCTGCGTATCTAGCGGTCAAACCAATGATTTTGTCTAGAAACCCGGTTTAAGAGTGCAAGTCCTTTTTTATATTTTAGAGGAAGGGGGCGCACCTGCAAAGCTTTCTGAGAGCTTTGGGCGAAACAGATTGCAAATGCCGCCCTGGTACGAAACCCAACCTGGGGGGACATCTGCCTCGCTGATGCGGCCGACTTGACAGAAAATTAAAGCATCCGCCATCATATTTCGTTATAAAAAGTCTTTTTCGCACATTAAATAGGATTGCGATACCTAAAATTTTTTAGCTTTGACAATTCCCGCATCCAGGATACCCGCCACGCGATTCATCCGTCCAGAAATAAAAAACTTGTATCCGAGAAACTTGCCGAACGTATTTATCTCGCGCAAGTCAAGGCTTCAATTCTTTAATCTAAAATCTAAAATCGCGCAATCGATTGACAGTGTCTATCGACCATCACCGCCCAAATACCAGCTATGTTAAGAAAAACAACGATATATGTGAGTTTTTGTCGATCGATCCGTAAATAGGGCGTTGCTGAGTTTAAGTATATGGGCGGGGATTTATTGTAATCCCACTGCTGGAAAATGCTCAAAGCCGACTCCGACTAAAACACAAGCAATTCATCGAACCATCGCCAAACCGAGGACAGCAAGCCTATAGCACATAGCATTCAAATATGTCATGCTAAGTCTAAGAGAAAAGATTCTCGATCGGCTTTTCGGTAGGGTGCAGGTAGCGATCGTATACATTTAAAGAACACATCCGTAAATTTATGACCGAGTTTAAACAAGGGCTGGATAAAATCCAGCCCGCAGAACAGACGAACTACCTGGGAATATTGCCCAGTCAGCTAGCAGCGACTTCAGACTCCGAAAAATTATACAGCTTACTAACAGATTACAATTTTATTAAAGCCAAGCTGTCAGCATCGGGAGTACAGGCGCTAATAGAAGATTACGATTTAGCAACAAGTCCCGATATTATCTCAGACCAAAAAGCCGACCAACTCAAATTAATCCAAGAAGCAATTCGGCTGTCAGCCCACATTCTAGCCGCAGATAAAAGCCAACTAGCCACCCAACTAATAGCCCGCTTGATGCGCTTTGAAAGTCCAGAAATTCAAGCCCTGCTAGCACAGGCAAAACATCAAACAACCCCCTGGCTGCGACCGCTAACGCCCAGCTTTACCCCTCCCGGCGGAAGATTGCTGCGTACCCTCACCGGACATACAGACTGGGTACAAGGTGTAGCAATCACCCCCGACGGCAAGCGGGCAATTTCTGCGTCCTCCGACCATACTCTCAAAATTTGGCACTTAGAAACAGGAGAAGAACTTGGCACCCTCAAAGGTCATCTTACCTACGTCAATGCTGTAGCTGTAACCCCCGACGGTACTAAAGTAATTTCCGGTTCTTGGGACAATACAATTAAAATTTGGGATTTAGAAACAGCGACAGAAATATTTACCTTTGCAGGCGATACTTTTGCCGTAGAAGCAGTAGCAGTAACTCCCGACGGCAAGCGAGTAATTTCTGGTTCTTGGGATGGCAGTATTAAAGTTTGGGATTTGACAAGCAGGGAAGTAATTTTTAACTTCAAAGGTCACAGCAGTTTTGTCCAGTCCGTAGCAGTAAGTCCTGATAGCAAACGGTTGATTTCCGGGTCAGGAGACAACAGCATGAAAGTCTGGAACATAGAAACCGGAAAAGAACTTTTTACTCTCACCGGTCATACAGACTGGGTAAAAAGTGTAGCCGTTACTCCCGACGGCGAAAAAATAATTTCCGGCAGCTACGACGAAACTGTTCAAGTCTGGAGTTTGCCAGAAAGAAAGCAACTTTTCACTTTAGGAAAACACAGCAGTTTCGTTCAAGCTGTGGCAGTCAGTCCCGACGGCAAACGGGTAATTTCGGCGGCCGGCGACAAAACGCTGAAAGTTTGGAATCTCGAAACAAAAGAAGAACTTTTCACTTTTACCAATCACATAGCCCCAGTGAATGCTGTGGCTGTTACCCCCGACGGCCAGCGGATAGTTTCTGGTTCCTCCGACAAAACTCTCAAAGTTTGGCACTTAGAAACAGGCAAAGAAAATTTATCCTTTGCAGGTCACGATGACTGGGTAAATGCCGTAGCAGTGACGGCGGACGGTACGAAAGCGATTTCCGGTTCAGGAGACAACAGCATTAAAGTCTGGAATCTCAAAAACGGACAGGAAATTTTAACTATTTCGGGGCATCAAGATTGGGTAAAAGCGATCGCAATCACACCGGATAGCAAGCGAGTAGTTTCGGGTTCCGGCGACAAAACTGTGAAAGTTTGGGATCTAGAAACCGGAAAGGAAATCTTTACTTTCACGGGTCACACAGACTGGATAAATTCTGTGGCAGTGACGCCAGACGGAACGATGGCGATTTCCGGTTCTGGAGACAAAACTATTAAAGTTTGGAATCTAGAAACAGGAGAGGAACTTTTTACTTTTTTAGGTCATGAGGACGGGATAAAAGCTGTGGCAGTTACTCCCGACAGCAAGCGGGTTATTTCGGCTTCCGGCGACCAAACTCTGAAAATTTGGAGTTTGGGTAAAGAAAAGAATATTTTGGCAAATCTCTGGAATTTAGCCGTAAAAAATCTACTTTTCACTCTCAAAGGTCATGAGAGTTTTGTGAATGCTGTGGCAGTTACGGCCGATGGCAAATGGGCGATTTCAGGAGGGCGGGAACAGAATTTGAAAGTTTGGGATTTGTCAAGTAGAAAAGAAGTTTTTACTTTGGCAGGTCATGCTGATGCGGTAACATCGGTGGCGACTGTGGGAACAAAGGCAATTTCTGTTTCGGACGATAATACTCTCAAAGTTTGGGATTTGTTAAGTCGAGAAGTAATTGCTAGTTTCAGCGGAGATAGTGCCTTGAAAGCTTGCGCTATTGCACCTGATGGGGTGACAATCGTAGTGGCGGAAGCTTCGGGACAGGTGCATTTTTTGAGGTTAGAAGAGGGGAAATAGTCATTAGTCATTAGTCATTAGTTATTGTGCCGATCGCACTTTTGCTAAAATTTAAAAGTGCGATCGCTCTTTTCCCCAGTCTAGTTTACAATTGTTCCGGGTCAATTCCCATCGATCGCAGTCTTTCTGCCAGTAAAGCAGCCCGCTGTTCGGCTTGTTGGGCCCGCAGTCGTTCTTGTTCCAAGCTGCGAGAAACATCCTCATAACTTGCAAACGGTTGGCCGTCAGGGCGATAAATTTGCAACTCTTCACCCGACAAATCAAAGCGAATTCCCAGTCGCGGGCTGACCCAATTTTCGATCGCATCAATTACGTCCAAACGCCCCCCTGAACGCATCCAACCGCTGAAATCGTTGCGTTCCGGGTCGTACAGGTAATATTCATCTACGCCGTGGCGATCGTAAAATACCTGTTTTTTATTCATTTCTGTTAGTTTATTACCGGGAGAAAGAATTTCAAACACTACTTGCGGCGCGATATTTTCTTCTTCCCACTGCTTGTAAGAACCCCTATCTCCTTTCGGTCTGCCGAAGACTACCATCACATCCGGGCCGATAGAAGTTTTGTTATCTCCTTCGACGGGATACCACAGCAAATCCCCCGCGACAAATACATTCGAGTCATCGGCAAAAAGCCACGCTAAATTTTGTTGGATGATGAGTATCCAGCGAAATTGTTTGGTATTGTCAGACATCGGTTGGCCGTCGCTGTCGGGGTAAATTACATCGGCTTTTTGAGGAGACTTGAGTTGAGTTACCATAACTGTTGTCCGGGGTTAGGGACGGTTTAATTTAATTTTAGCTTGTAGGAAGAGTGAAAAGTGCGATTAAGAGCGGGATAGCTAAGCCGCGCGTACTTTCTCAATACAATAACCTACTCATCTTTCTCTCTCTTCTCTTCCTCTGCGCCCTCTGCGCCCTCTGCGGTTCATAAAAAAAATCTCACTCAGCATCGAAAATAGGGCAGACACCGCCCGCCCTACAAAACTACTTCCGCAGCAACTTCACCCCGCGAATAGAATAATCCAAAAGCTCAATTGGGTGCATCAAAGTAACTGTTTTTCCCTGCAACTCCAAATGCTTCTTAATTTGCAAAGAACAACCCGGATTAGAAGAAGCAATCAACTCCGCCCCAGTATTCAGCAAATTCTCCACCTTTTGCACACCCAACTCATCAGCCACCTCCGGCTGAAGCATATTGTAAACCCCCGCACTCCCGCAGCACAAAGCCGCATCCACAGGTTCTTTTAACTTCACCCCAGGGATTTCTTGCAGCAACTGACGCGGCTGCAAACTAATCTTTTGCCCGTGCAACAAATGACAAGCATCCTGATAAACAATTGTCAAATCTCCCTCAATCAAAGGATTGAGTTTCGCCGTAATTCCCGCACTTGCCAAAAACTCTTGCACGTCCTTAACATTAGCAGCAAATTTCTCAGCTTTCTCCCGATATTCCGGGTCATCTGCTAAAATGTGACCGTATTCTTTCAAAGTATGGCCGCACCCAGCAGCGTTGATAATCACAAAATCAACACCAGTATTTTCAAAGCTATCAATCATTTGTCTCGCCAAAGATTTCGCCTGTTGGGCTTGGCCTTGGTGTTCCGGCAAAGCAGCACAGCATCCCTGACTTTTAGGAATCACAACCTCGCAACCGTTAGCCGTCAAAACTCGCACCGTAGCTTCATTAACAGGCGAAAATAACAGCCGCTGCACGCAGCCTAAAATCACGCCGACTCGATAGCGTTTCTCCCCTTGTGCGGGAATTACCTCTGGCAAATTATCGCGGAAAGAATCGACAGTAACTTTCGGCAAAATTGATTCCATCGCCGCCAAGCGGGGAAATACTTTTTTCAGCAAACCTGTTTTGCGGATAAGTTTTGGCAGTCCTAATTTTTGATAAATAAACAGGGGTACAAGCAACGGCCGCAATCTGTGAGGATAAGGGAATAGATTAAAAATCAGAGTGCGAATTACATTGTCGGAAAAAGTGCGTTCCTGATTTCTAGTAACTTGGTGGCGAGTTGCGGAAATTAACTTGTCGTATTGAACTCCAGAGGGACAAGTTGTAACGCAGGCCAAACAGCCCAAACAAGTATCGAAATGCTGTGAGGTTGCTGCGTTTAAAGGTGCGTCGCCTTCATTAATTGCATCCATTAAATAAATGCGGCCTCTGGGCGAATCCATTTCTTTGCCGAGTACGCGATAACTCGGACAAGTTGACAAACAAAAGCCGCAGTGTACGCAAGTATCGATTAATTTCGGATCGGGCGGATTGTTGGGGTCGAAACCGGGGATTTCGAGGGTTTGCAAGTGTGGATTTTGTGCTAGAAAATTGCTTTCTTTAGCTGGTTTCAAATCGTCGCTGGGAATTTGAGATTTTTCTGAAGTTTGCATATATGGCAGAAGTTCGGCAACGGATTATGTAACGGATGTAACGGATGTAACGGATGTCAGTCCGAAGGAAGAAGGAAGAAGAAAAAAGTTTAGTTATGTAGGAGAGAAGTCAGAAGCAATCGACCGCATGGATAAAGTGCAATTAAGAATGTTCTAAACGTCCCAACCAAAACTTCTCTTCATTTCTCTTCCTTCGCGGTTCGTTAAAAAAATCTAGTTCACAAATGATGTAGACCGGGATTCAATAAAAACTGAATTCCTGACTACAACCTTTAAACTAAGGAATGAGAACTAAATAACTTCCACTCTTGAAAGTGGGATGGGCGTCCCGCCCGTCTTTTAAGGACGGGCGGGACG
>NZ_JAUBRP010000093.1:0-21745 GCF_036701935.1 Microcoleus sp. M2_D5
CCTTGCATCCTCAAGCCCCCGGATTTATCCGTGGTGTCAATCTAAAATCTAAAATCTAAAATCTAAAATCGAATGACGGTTGGCTCTTCGCGCTGAAATGATTCGGATTACATTGTTTTGACGTTCTGTCCAGACTACTACCGCTATTCCAGAACCGAGAAAACCGATTCCAAACCAGCGATCTTAGGTTAACGTGCATAAGGCTGTGCTGTCAAAAGGTTTGGGACAACTCGATAATGTTTAACGTTAAATGTGCAAAGCGTTAAACCTCGTCCCACAGCACAGGCGGCAATCAAAGCATCAAGCAATCCCAGACTGTTTGACAAATGGTAAGTTGTGAAATTTGACAGCGCACAAGCACAATCAGCTTCAGTGGCCCAAATTATGGGTAATGGTGCAACCAATTGAAGTGCTTTGCGAACTTGCTGCATATTCTGAGAGTCTTGGATTAGCTCCATGACTACAAAACCGGGAACACTAGGTACATTTGAAAGACTGCAAAACCAAGCAATTGCAGGTGCATGACCCCGTTGAATATCAATTAAAACATCAGTGTCTAAAAGATACATTAGCGTTTCTTATGTCCGTGTCCGTGTTTGGGCCTGATGGCGCAGGTTTCGAGCATATACTTGACTATCGGTGATATCAGGTCGTGAATTGATGACTCCTTCGCTTTGCCAGTAAGCAACAAGTTCTGCTCCAGTTTTAGGTGGGTTGCTCAGAACTTGTCTGAGCGATAAAACACGTAGGATGTACTCAGATAAAGGCAGGTTTAGCCGCAAAGCTTCAGTAGACAGTTGACTTTCTAACTCCGGCGGCAACTCTAATTGAATGCTCATGTCTGCGTTCCTCATCGATCGAGATTCTAAATTAATCGTAGCTGATGTCCTGATTATCCAAAATTATCCGAAGATACCTGCGCTACAACCGAAAAAACCTAGTGAGACTTCAATTGAACCTTTTCGGTTCCCGATCGGTCTAAATTCAAGACAGACCCATCAGGTCTAATTTATATGTACTTAGTAAAGCACTTTCAGATTAAAAAAGAGCTGACTCCCTGGCTTAGCGGACTCCTCGCCGCTTCCCTGCTGGCAGGAGTCGGCTACACAGCTTACAGCCAACTCACAGTCAAATCGAGCCGCGAAACCAGGCGCCAGGAAAAAACCGTTGCTGTCGAAAGGGCGAACCTGCCGATTACAATTTCGGCAAACGGCACAATTGTGCCCGAACGTTCCGTTAACGTCAGCCCCAAAACTTCAGGAATGCTCAAAAGTTTGCTTGTCAAGGAAGGAGATAGGGTTGAACAAGGGCAGATTCTCGCCTACATGGACGACTCCAACCTCCAAGGGCAGCTTACCCAAACTCGCGGGCAACTCGCAGCCGCCGAAGCAAACCTGGAAAAATTGGTCAACGGCACTCGAACTCAGGACATTGCTGTGGCTGAGGCAGTGTTAGCTGAACAACAGGCAAATTTACAAAAATTGCTCAACGGCAATCGAAGCCAGGATATTGCTGTAGCTGAGGCAGCGTTAGCTGAACAACAAGCAAGTCTGGAAAAATTGCTCAAAGGCAATCGAAGCCAGGATATTGCCGTAGCTGAGGCAGCGTTAGCTGAACAACAGGCAAATTTACAAAAATTGCTCCAGGGCAATCGCCCTGAAGACATCGCCCAAGCAGTCGCCCAACTCAGAGATGCCGAATACGCCAAAAACCAAGCAGAGGAAGACTTTCAGAGAAATCAGGAACTCTACAATGCCGGAGCCATTGCTTTGCAAATTGTCAACAACTCCCGCACCGCGCGCGATCGAGCCGGGACGCAAGTCAGGCAAGCCGAACAAGCTGTAGCTTTGCTGCAAGCGGGTGCTCGCCCCGAAGAAATCGCTTCGGCGCGGGCTGCTGTGGAGCAAAAACGGCAAGCTTTGACCCTAGCCCGATCGGGATCGCGCCCCGAAGACATCGCAGCGGGGCGG
Organism: Microcoleus sp. M2_D5; assembly: GCF_036701935.1. Classification (NCBI taxonomy): domain Bacteria; kingdom Bacillati; phylum Cyanobacteriota; class Cyanophyceae; order Oscillatoriales; family Microcoleaceae; genus Microcoleus; species Microcoleus sp. M2_D5. The sequence goes on from NZ_JAUBRP010000093.1 coordinate 1,971, forward strand.
GCCGCAGTCGAGCAAAAACGGCAAGCTTTGGCCCTGGCGCGATCGGGCGCACGCCCGGAAGACATCGCAGCGGGGCAGGCCGCCCTGCAGCAAAAACAGCAAGCTTTGGCGCTGCTAGAAGCCGGTTCCCGCCCCGAAGACATCGCCCAAGCCCGCGCCCAAGTTCTCGCCGCTAGAGGCAGCCTGCAAAGCGTTCAAGCCCTGATCGACGACACTGTGCTGCGGGCTCCTTTCACCGGCACTGTCACCCGCAAGTACGCCGATCCGGGCGCTTTTGTGACTCCCACGACGGCAGGTAGTGCGGTTTCTTCGGCGACTTCTTCTTCGATTTTGTCCTTAGCTTCCAAAAATCAATTAGTAGCAAACGTAGCAGAAACTAATATTTCTCAGATTCAGATCGGCCTCTCTGCGTCTATTCAAGCCGATGCTTTTGCGGGAAAGACTTTTACAGGTAAAATCACTCAAATTTCGCCTCAGTCGATCGTCCAGCAAAATGTGACAAGTTTTGAGGTAAAAGCGGCAATTATTAATGACGATCGACAAATGCTGCGATCGGGAATGAATGTGAATGTTGAGTTTAAGGCTGGTGAACTCAAAAATGTTTTGGTAGTCCCGACTGCGGCAATTGTCCGCCAACAAAGGGAAACAGGGGTTTATGTTCCGGGTGGAGAAGATGGCAAACCTGTTTTTATGCCGATTAAGACTGGTATGACGGTGGATGACAAGACGGAAGTGCGATCGGGTTTGAAAGGAAATGAAAAAGTGCTGCTTAGTTTACCCCCCGGATTGCGGCCTAGATCCCAAAATCCATCGTCGGGTGGAATTCCTGGTTTGCAACCGGGTGGCGGAAGGCCCTTGCGTTAGTGGGAAGGAAGAAGAAAAGCACTACACGGATTTGGACACGGATACACGGATTAATTATTGAGTGTCAATCATATCAAATATGTTGGTATCAGAATTCTCGATCTCTTTCTGCTCTCCCTCTGTGTTCTCTGCGCTCTCTGCGGTTTAAAAAAATCTTAATCCTCACCACTTAGGCATTACCTATTACCTATTCCCAACTACCTAATGAAATTAAAAACTCGGCCAGCGATCAATAAAATCTCTAACGTTCAAATCGCGTTCATGGCGACAGAGGCGCTGTGGAATAACAAATTGCGTACCAGTTTAACTATGCTGGGCGTAATTATTGGGATATCTTCGGTAATTGCTATTACTTCGGTGGGACAGGGAGTACAAAAATCAACTGAAGAACAGTTAAAGGCTTTGGGTACAAATGTGCTGTTGGTTTTATCCGGCGCTTCGCGATCGGGCGGTGTCAGTCAGGGAAGCGGTTCTGCTACTACCCTGACTTGGGATGACGCTAGGGCGATCGGCAAACAAGCTCCTGCTGTTAAGGCGATTTCGGCTTATTTGCAGCGCCAAGTGCAAGTCGTTTACGGCGGACAAAATTCATTTACTTCGATTTTGGGAACGGATTTAAACTATCCCGATGTGAAGAACATTCAACCCCAAGAAGGACGGTTTTTTAACGAGGATGAATTGAATGCTGCTGAGCCAGTAGTTGTCCTCGGTTCTAAGGTGCGGGACGAACTTTTTGGAGCCGGAGTTAATGCGCTATCCTCTGATATTCGCATTCAGGGAAACCGCTACAAGGTCATTGGAGTTATGGAAAGCAAGGGGTCTGTAGGGGGAACAGATCAGGACGATCGAGTGTATATTCCCCTCAAAAATATGTCTTCGCGGATTGTGGGGAGAAATTCTTTAGCGGGGATTGCAATATCGGGTTTTTGGTTGGAAACTGCCGGCGAATCGGATTTGGCGGATGCTCAATTTCAAGTGGAAAATATCATGCGCTTGCGCCACAATATTTATCCGCCACAACCGGATGATTTTCGAGTTGTAAATCAAGCTGAGATAGTTAATACTTTCAGCAATGTGATAGGTTTATTTACGGTGATGGTGGGGTCGATCGCCGGAATTTCTTTGGTGGTTGGCGGCATCGGTATTGCTAATATTATGTTGGTGTCTGTTGTGGAACGGACTAAGGAAATCGGGATTCGCAAAGCCGTAGGCGCTACTAATGCAGCAATTCTCATTCAATTTATGGCGGAATCTATTTTAGTTTCCACGGTGGGGGGAACGGCGGGTATTGGGTTGGGAGTTGCGATCGCCTTTGGGGCCTCGACAGCATTCAAATTTCCGTTTGTGGTTTCTGTATGGTCGATCGCGGCTGGTTTTGGGCTATCCTTTACTGTAGGCTTATTGGCTGGAGTGTTACCGGCTCGGAATGCGGCTCGCTTAGATCCGATCGCAGCTTTGCGGAATGATTGAACTTAGTGAGGTTCGCTCCAGTGAAATTGAACACTCTTGGACGCACGAGTGCTCTGAAACCGGGTTTGATGGACGATCGGACTTCGTTGTCGGCCACAGATTCGCTAACGAGACTTAGACAAAAGTCACGTCCAAAATGGCTGCAAACAGCGACAGGTAAAGGGTTTGAGGTTGAATTGGGTACAGTCCAGAACTGGCAAGGGTTTGGGATCTGACCAAAAATTTCTTCATGTGGTACCCGCCACGTGATTTATCTCGCGCAAATCAATCCCAAATCGAAAATCGAAAATCACTTATTGCCCCCGCATTTATCTCGCGCAAGTAAATCTAAAATCTAAAATCTAAAATCGATTGACGGAGCCGAAAACTCTTTCCCTTACCTAGAGTGCGTTTCAGCTAGTTTAGGGGATAGAAAATTTCTAAGTCCCATTAGAAATAATATACGCCAATTCAAATATAATAACAAAAACCCCTTATCCAACACGCAATTTCCATGTTAGAAGCATTGGTATTGGCAACAGTATTTTGCGGATTTTTTGGTATCATCTTTAAAAAGAACCTGCTCATGAAAATCGTCTGTATGGATGTCATGAGTACAGGGGTTATCGCCTATTACGTGGTGGTGGCATCGCGAGAAGGCTTGCTGACACCAATTATTTCAAAGGGAAAAAATGTTGTCGCTTACGCCGATCCGGTTCCCCAGGCGGTGATCTTAACGGCGATCGTGATCGGCTTTTCGATTCAGGCTTTAATGCTGGTTAGTGTGATGAAGCTGGCACGAGATAATCCGACATTAGAAAGTAACGAAATCGAGATGAATAATACCCCATGAATACCCTGACGCTAGCCTGGATTGGACTCCCGTTTTTTGTCGGGTTTAGTATTTATTTGATTCCGAAGTTTGACAAGTATCTGGCAATATTCGGAGCGATAGCGTCCGCTGCCTATGCGTTCCAGCTTTTTGCTATGCCGTCAGCGGTGACGCTGGAGTTACTGGATAATTTTAGTGTCACGTTGTTAGTCGATCGCTTGAGCGGCTATTTCATCTTAACCAATGCCTTAGTCACAGCAGCGGTGATTATCTACTGTTGGCCCACAGAGAAGACGGCATTTTTTTATGCACAAATTCTGATGGTACATGGCAGCCTGAATGCGGCCTTTGCCTCTAGTGACTTTATCAGTTTATATGTGGGGTTAGAAGTCAGCGGGATTGCGGCGTTTCTCTTGATTGCCTATCCTCGCACCGATCGATCGATTTGGGTGGCTTTGCGCTATCTATTTATTAGCAACACGGCAATGCTGTTTTATCTAGTCGGTGCCGTGCTGGTTTATAAGGCAAGTAATTCGTTTAGTTTTGCCGGCTTGGGTGCAGCGCCCCCAGAGGCGACAGCTCTGATCTTTATGGCACTCTTGGTTAAGGGAGGTGTGTTTGTATCGGGGTTATGGCTACCGCTAACTCACTCGGAATCAGAAACCCCAGTGTCGGCTTTGCTGTCAGGGATTGTGGTCAAAGCGGGGGTATATCCCCTCGTGCGGTGCGCGCTGATGGTGGAGGAGGTGGCACCCATCGTCCAGATTTTCGGAGTCGGGGCGGCGTTGATGGGCGTGTTCTATGGCATCTTTGAAAAGGATACCAAGCGGATGCTGGCGTTCAGCACGGTTTCGCAGTTAGGTTGGATTCTCGTAGCCCCGGAAGTGGGAGGCTTTTATGCCCTCGCCCACGGCTTGGTCAAATCAGCCCTGTTCCTGATTGCGGGTTCTTTACCCAGCCGCGACTTTAAGGTATTGCGACAAAAGCAGATCAATACTAAGCTCTGGATTGCCTTAGTCGTAGCTAGCCTTTCGATCTCAGGCTTTCCTTTTTTGGTTGGCTTTGGGGCAAAGATGTTGACTTTGAAGAATTTGACACCCGCTTATACGATCGCCATGAATGTGGCAGCAGTAGGAACTGCTATCCTATTTGCTAAATTCATCTTTCTGCCCCGTGGTGGAGAAGCAAAATCAAAACCCGGTTTTTGGCCTGCGGTGTTGCTGTTGCTAGGTGGGCTGATTGCAGCCAATGCTTTTGATGTTCAGGCTTATACCCTGGAAAATATGCTTAAGGCGATCGCCATCATCGGTGTTGGTTGGTTAGCCTATTTTCTAATTTTTCAACGCACGGCAATCAAACTGCCACGTATGCTTGAACAATTCGATCATTTGGTCGGTTTTATGAGCTTGATTTCGCTCCTACTATTCTGGATGGCATTACCACAATGATTGGACAGCTAATATTAAGACTGACGATCTGGTTTCTACTTACTGCCGATTTTAGTTTGGCAAATATTGCGATCGGCATCATCATTGCTTTCCTGTTGCCGCGCAGCTACACACCCCCGGAACCTTTGAGGGAATGGTTGGGGGTGTTTGGTAAAATCTTCATGGCGATTCCGATAGCTTATATAGAAGCTTTTGAACTCATCTTCCGTCCCCACAGACACGAAGATGTGATCATGGAAAAAGTGCCAAACCATCGATCGCCCTTGCTGATATTCCTAGATGTCTTCGTGATCACTTTTACTCCCAAGACGATTGTTGTGAAATATCACGAAGAGGGTTTTTACGAAGTACACCGAGTGCGGCGGACTTCGAGTAATTAGCTGAAGTTTTTTCGGAATTATTTAACCGCAGAGAACTCAGAGAAGGCAGAGAAGGGAGAAATAAATAAGTAGAACGGCGATAAAATAGGTAAGTATGTCCGCAGTTAGTAAAAGTGCTCTATCGCAGGGGTTACGATACTTTACATTTTCTGACATATCCGAGTTTATTTACACGCTCGATATTGGATAATTCTCAAGAATCTGTAGGGGCGGGTTCACCAATAGCTTTAAAGATTGCAGACAGGTTAAATAAACCCGCCCCGACCCGCGAAACAGCCCGTCAAGAACAGGCAGGAACCCTGTTCCACAATGATGGCAGAGGTCTATTAACTTGCACTATTCTCAAGAGTTTCTTGTGGGGTGTAAGGGGTTGGGGACGCGAGCCCGCCCCAATATTAAGTAAGAAAAATCAGGAGTACACACAATTGAACAACTTGAACAACTTGATTCTAATTGCGATGATTTTGGCTCTGCTCATACCCATGTATGAGGTATGGAAAGATCATGATATCTGGCAGACAATGTTGGCGTTTGCCAGTATTTCGACCAAGGCGGCAATCATCGCTCTCGTCATATCCGTCTGGCGCGATGATTGGATGATCGGTGTGGTGGCGGCGATTATCCTCAGTGTGGGTAATGCTGGCTTGATGTTGTTGGCACAAATAATCAAACGTATCAGTGAAGCATGATCGTAATAGATGTATTGAGCTATACCTGCATCGGTATAGGGATTTTTTTCTGGTTTTGGGGTACTTCTTACCTACTTGGGAAGCGATCGGTTTTATATAAACTGCACAGTCTTTCGGTAGCAGATACGCTGGGTTCGATCGCGATAGTCGTCGGATTGCTGCTGCAAATACCCAGTAAATGGCCCCTGCTGATTCTGGCGATCGTTTGCTTAGCAACCTGGAACACAATGCTGGGATATGTGTTGGCCTATTGTTCCAAAACAGGGACTAACTATGAACGATAATAGCTACATTTATGTCCTCGTCGCTCTGCTACCCTTAGCTGCTGGTATGGTGGTATTTCAGGTCAATCCATACCACGCATTGCTGCTGCGGGGGGTATTGGGAGCGATCGCCGCCTTGGTGTATACAATTCTAGGGGCGGGAGATGTGGGCTTGACCGAAGCCTTGATGGGTACTCTACTCGCGATTACACTTTATGCAGTGACGGTGCGTTCATCCTTCGTGCTGCGTCTGGGTGTAATCGAAGAGGGGACAGAGGGCGAGGCTATACCAAACGACAAAACCGCAGGTGATTTTAAGCAACTGATAGATGACATCCGCACAGTTTTTGAGAAACGCCATATGCGCCTGGAACTCGTTCCCTATGCGAGTGCACAGGCATTGCAGCGGGCGCTGAGGGAAAAAGAAGTTCATGCAGCTTGTGCGCCACAAAGCCAATTGGAACACAGCGGCGAAGCGCAACTTTATAACACCGCAACCAGAGTTCGGCGTGTCTACGACATCATGCAAACCGAACTTTCATCACCGGGGACAACCCTAACCTATGTAAATACACCTGACGCAGAGGACAAGCATTGATGAAGTGGGTTTACTTTTTATCCGGGATAGCGCTGTTTGTCAAAATGCTGCTAATCGCCAATCCCACAATGGAGTTATCGCAGCAAAGTTCGATCGTCGAATTGGTTGTTCAAGATAGTGGAGTATCCAATGCGGTTTCCGGTATCATTTTGCGAAATCGGCTGTACGACACGATCTTTGAAGTCGTAGTATTTACGATCGCCATCTTGGGTGCAAGTTTTATGCTAGCCAATGAACAGCCGTCCTGCGCCATATATCAGTTTACCGATCAACCATCGATTATTTTGGCGCGATTGGGAGCGACGATTGCCGCGTTGGTGGGTATCGAACTAGCAATTCGCGGCCATTTAAGTCCAGGCGGTGGTTTTGCGGCGGGTGTAGCGGGGGGAACTGCGATCGGCTTGGTGGCGATTACCTCATCACCGCAGTGGATGCAAGAAATCTACAAGCGCTGGCACGCCGCGACTTTGGAGAAAGTTTCGGTACTTGTTTTCATTGTATTGTCCGTTATCACTCTGTCAGGATATGAGTTACCGCACGGAGAGTTAGGCACACTTTTCAGCGGTGGCATTCTCCCCTTGCTCAATATCCTGGTTGCAGTCAAAGTCGCATTAGGATCGTGGGCGGTGCTGTTGGTGTTTATTCGCTATCGCGGATTGCTATGACAAATGTTCCGATCTCAAATCCATTGGCATCGAAATTATTCATCTCTCTCAATCTCTGACTCTGTGTCCTCCGTCTTCTCTGCAGTTTAATCATTCAGCAACAACCGTAAACGATATTTTACGTTTATAATGCTTACCCACGAGTAGTCAGAAACCGGGTTTTTTGCGAAATCAAAAACCCGGTTTCTTTGCTTTTGATAAGTAATTCCTGTGTACTCATCTGCGTTTATCTGCGTGCATCAGCGGTTAAAAAATCCCAATCTCCAAGATATCACCTTAGACTAAACCAGCTCCAAAAATCTGATTTGCAGTCAGGTTCAAATCAGGAAAAGTTTGCGACACAATGCGATCGTTCTCTCGAAACTTGAATATTTGATATTCACCATCTACCAAGTTACAGACAGAAATTGTCGGTTGTTTGGGATTGCCAATAAAATTGCGTCCGCCCAACGCAGCATAATCCACAATCCAATATTCAGGGATACCCATCTCCTCATAATCAGCATATTTCAAATAGTAATCATCCCGCCAATTGCTTGACACAACCTCAATTACCAAAGGTATCGATGCACCCAAACTGAGGATAGATTGTTTTTGCCACAAAGTTTCTTGTGCCAAATTTGCGCGATTCAGTACCAACACATCAGGGAAATAACCAGAATCTTTTTCAGGAGGCCTAACTATCGCTTGGTTTGGAATACCATAGGGCCGGCTCAGATTTTTAATTTCAACAGCAATTTCGATTGTCAGAAAGCCTGTAATTTCTGCGTGTTTGCCTGCTGGTTGTACAATCTCAATAATATTTCGATTGTGCAGTTCGTAGCGTACCGCCGAATTTTCAGGCAGCCACTCCACAAATTCCTCGAAGTTTACGAGCTTAGGTAAAGCTTGAGTCATAGGTTTTCAGAATTACCGATAATCTAAATTAGATATCTATTTATCTGCGTTTATCTGCGTGCATCTGCGGTTACAAATTCCAAATCGGCCAGTAGTGCTAGATTCAGACAATTTAAAATGCTGGATTTAATCGGGCGCTTTTCATCCCAAAATACGAGCGCTGAATAAAAGTTAATTGCCACCGGTGAATTCAAAAGCTCAAAAGTTTGACGTGCAACTCTCTCGCTGTCAAAGCTGAGAAAGTAAACAGTATCATCGAAGATTGCAGGTTTATTAGCGATTTCACCGATTAACCTAAAATCCAATTTTTTATAAAGCCCGCAAATCGCAATTTTCCAAGGTTGGAAGCTATAATCGCCTACTCCAAAAATCGAAAATCGAGGGTTATTTTGATAAATTTTGCTTTTTCGATTATCTAGATATTGCCCGCACTTCTCTAGATAACGTCCGGTTTTTGGAGCTATAGTTTTGATATTTTCGGTTGATTCACCGATGAATTTTTGAGTAACTAGGATATATCGATCCGTAGCATCAATGCGATTTTGAGCAACATCAGATCCTTTAAGTAGCGGAAATAGATAAGTTTCCTCAAGTTCGACAGTTGCCCCAAATCCATTGACAAACAAATTATCAATTTTCCGAAACTCCATCACATTCGAGCAGTCATGTTTGACGCCAGATCGCCATTTGGTTCCTGAATTTACAGCATATAAATTACTCAATTTATTGAAAGAATCTATATCCTTAATCAGGATATTTTTTTGATATCCGATTCGGTGGCATTCTGAACTGTGTAAACTGCTAAATACATCGCAGAAGTAGTTTTGTGAACTTAAGTCAAACTTGCAGAATAACAGACAGGCATCAACATTTGCATCAAAATACTTTTTAGCATCTATTTTGTAAGTTGCACAGCTAGCGAGGTTAAGTTTTTTTGAATGAATGTAACTCAATAACTTTCTGGCAACGGAAGTCTTGCAAAGCATTGCCAGAGTGGCCTCACGATTTTGCAACCATTGTATCGCATGGATCAGCATCCATTCTGAGATATCGAAGTTACTTTTACCTGTTAGTGCATCTAAGCCAGTGTGCTTTTGAAAATTACTTTTTTTAGGCAAGTTTTCACTGCCAATAGTTCCTTGTTGTGAGTTTGTTACCCAAGGAAAGTTGCCAAGTACCAGCACCCTATGATTAAATTTGTTGATTAAGGATGTCCAGTCAAACTCAAAAAAATCTCCGTGCTTAACCTGACATCTTTCATCCTGTAACAATTCATGCTTAGCTCTTAATTCTCCTAAATAACTTTGATTGATTTCAACCCCGATAATCTTGCTGGCGGATGGAAACGAATTGGCAGCAGCTTTAATGAAATTACCTATGCCGCAAGTTGGCTCAATGATGACTTTGGGGTTAACATCAAGTTCTATCAATTTCCGACACACCATCTCGGCTAATTCCAGCGGTGTCTGAAAATCCCCATATTCTAGTTTGGTTTTGCGATCGTTGGAACTCATCTGTTAGATTGATAAACTGCGATCGCGCCTTCCTGTTGTCCGAAAAACGACTCTGCTCACCAAGTTACACCAATTCTCCAAATTATTGCAACAATGATGAATGTTTGGTTTGTTTGCGCTCATAGAGTGAGAGTAAGGTGCGTCGCTCGTCAATTGTCGCTCGCCTTTGGGAGTGGCAGGTGGCGACGCACCCTACCGATACTGTTGCATGAGTTTTGAGAATTAGTATTACACCTTTTAATTCAATAGGAAATAGCTGGCGATCGGATAAACGATCTTCGTCAAGAGCATGAATTAGATACTCACCTGTTTCTTGCTGCTCTTCGGCATCTTCTTCATCCATCCAAGACTAAAGCAGATTAACCGATTTTGTCTGCTTTTGTTTTAGCAGAATATATTCTATCAGCAGTTGCCGAGTGTATGCTTCCGTCATAAGCCCTTGCTCTTGAGCTCTTTGTGTTAAGTATTGCTCTATTTCTGGTGTCAGAGTGAGGGTGAGTGTCATAGGTGTTTTTATAGCTATACCCTTATACTTTACCACCTACTAGGCGAGCGCGGGCGATCGATCGAAAAAGCTAAGCTGTAACCATTGCGAGTTTGCGATCGGGTGATGCTGGCTCAAAATACAACACCATGATTTGCTCTGGATGCAGCCCGACAGATTCATACGTGCGTCCGTTGCGATCGCTAAATTTAACTTCAAACGCTGCACCATCAGCCAACAGTTCAACCACAGTCCCTACTTGTCCGCCCCACAGGTTGTATTCAGGAATGTCAACTGTCAAGGCAACGACATCTAGTAATTTAATTGTATTCTTTGTCACTCTTATTACCTCCAGACATTACAGAGGATAGCAGGTTGTTAATCTCGGAATCTCCGAATCATGCTCAATGACTTCAAATCTACATTCAAGCAAACAGCAAGTTTTCTACTAGAGTTTTAGGTGCTGGGAGAGATTTACCATCTACCTGATATTCTTCAACTAAAAGCTCTAATACCTCCACTGCATTCTGCAAAGCTTCTTCGTAGGTATCTCCGTGAGTGTGGAACTGCTGAGATGGAAAATCAGGTAAGTGAACCAGGTAGCAGTTATCTTCATCCGACCATTGAATAACAATTATATAAGGTAATTTCATGATTCAGATTCCTCTTCTTCAATTGCTTTCAATATTCCTATTTTTCGATTAACTTCTCTCTCTAAATACAGTTTCGCATCATCGCCATCATTTCCAGCAATGGTAATTGGTTCATTTGGTAGTAAAGGATGAACCCATCTTGTATGACTGCCTTTTGCCGAACGATAAGTAAACCCAGCTTTTAGCAGCAGGCTTTTGAGTTCTCTAATCTTTTTGGGCATAAGCAGAGATTAAAAATGTGGCAAGGTGACGGACACACTTTCATCATATCCCAAAAAGTTTCGATCGACCTTTCCCAAAAACTGTACCAAAAAAATTGCACCCACTCCTCAAAGAAGTAGGTGCTCGTCAAACAAAAAACCATGCTTTGAGCTAAAAACTCAAAACATTAATAAGCGTCTTGCAGTTCGTAAAAATCAGGGGAAATGTAATCTTTCCGCAGCGGCCAGCCTACCCAATCTTCGTTCATCAAAATCCGTTTCAGATTCGGATGTCCTTCATAGACTATGCCGTACATATCATAGGATTCCCGCTCTTGGAAATCGGCTGCTTTCCAAATCCAGTAGACTGATGGCACTCTGGGATCGTCGCGGGGAATGAATACTTTGACGCGAATTTCTTCGGGCTTGACGGCATTATCTGTCAGCTTAGCCAAGTGGTAAACGCTGACTAAATCTTCTCCCGGCCCTTGGTCGTAGGCGCACTGGCACTGCATATAATTAAACCCGTAGGCATACAGTGCTGTTGACATCGGAATTAAAAAGTCTCGATCGACCTTTAATATCTCCACGCCCAAATTATCGGCCGCTAAAGCTTCGTGTTCAAAGCCATTCTGAGTCAACCACTGGGAAACCTTCCCGGCTTCAACAATTGCAGATTCTTGTTCAGCCACGGTTTACCTCCTGTTTTTGTGCAGTCAGCAAAGCCGGCGGTACTGGCATCCCCATTGCTTCGGTCAATTCTTTCGGCGGCGCCATCCGACCGGGAACTGACAAGTATTTGCCGTCCAAAATGTCGTCTACTACTTTCATTTTGTGGGGTCTGGTGTAGTAGCGGTGGGTTGGCAGCAAATTGGCCCGTTCTTGCATGGAATCGTTGGCGATTTTTTTCCGCAGTTTGATAATTGCGTCAATAATCGCTTCTGGGCGGGGGGGACAGCCTGGTATGTACACGTCTACCGGAATCAGTTTGTCAACGCCGCGGACTGCTGTGGTGGAGTCTACGCTGAACATTCCGCCGGTGATGGTGCAAGCGCCCATCGCGATCACGTATTTGGGTTCGGGCATTTGTTCGTACAGCCGCACCAAGATGGGGGCGTACTTCATGGTAATTGTGCCGGCGGTGATGAGCAAGTCGGCTTGTCGGGGACTCGATCGCGGTACTAAGCCGAATCTGTCGAAGTCGAAGCGCGAACCGATCAAAGCTGCAAATTCGATGAAGCAGCAAGCAGTACCGTAAAGCAGCGGCCACAGGCTCGAAAGTCTCGCCCAATTGTAGAGGTCATCAACCGTAGTTAGGATGACGTTCTCTGATAATTCGGATGTGACTTCAGGGCGAATAGCGGGGTTGACAATTAGAGGTTTTTGTGATTTGTCTGAACTTAAGACCATTCCAAGGCTCCTTTGCGCCATGCATAGACAAGAGCAATAACGAGGATCGTGATAAAAAACAAGGCTTCGATGAAAGCCAACAGTCCTAGCTGGTTGAAAGCAACCGCCCAAGGATAGAGGAAGACGGTCTCTACGTCGAAGATGACGAAGACCAGGGCAAACATATAATATCGGATGTTGAACTGAATCCAGGCTCCGCCGATCGGCTCGACCCCGGATTCGTAGGTAGTGCGTCGGTCGTAGGGACGACTTTTGGGCCGCAGTACCTTAGACGCCGTGAGGGCGAGGATAGGGACTAGGCTGGAAATTAACAGGAAGCCTAAGAAATACTCGTAGCCGCTGAGTGCAAACACGGTGAATAATTACTGCCTAGGTGAAAGGGTTCTGTAACTTGTCTGTTACATTATATAGATTTTGGGTAGCTAAAATTACGAGTTGGTTGAGATCGATCGTCCATCTTCTGCAATAATTTTTAATGTATATTTTAATATTGTAACTGCCTGTGGAAGACGGGCGGCTGCCTGTGGACGCTAAGTAAGACCATCCTCGACTTAAGTGTCGAACACCCAAGTGGTGTCCCTAACGTGGCATCGGCGGTTGAGACGGGAAACCTCGAAGACGAATAAGACCGTCCTCATATGAGTTTTAGTTGGAAGCCCCAACTCGAACGAAGTTTAGTTGAGGTACTTCACGATTAGCTGACCCATAATTTTGGATTTATGAGCGATCGAGCCACTGAGACCAAAACCCTCGATCGGCACGAGTGCCGCGCCTGCGGCTACGTCTATGAGCCGAAAAAGGGAAATCCTAAAATTGACATTGCCCCGGGCACGGCTTTTGAAGATTTGCCCCAAACTTGGGTCTGTCCCGTTTGCGGGGCGCGCAAATCGGTGTTTCAAAATCTCGGTCAGATGGAAGGGGTATCGGGATTTAAGGCAAATCAGCGCTACGGTGTCGGTGTCAACGGCATGACCGAAGGTCAGAAAAGTTTGCTGATTTTTGGCGGCTTGGTCGTTGGTTTCTTGTTGTTACTTAGTATGTATGGTTTGCAGTAAAACGATTGTGAGATTTTGGCAACGAATTGTAATGTTATTGGCCGCTGCGCTCATCTGTACGAGTTGCAGCACCATCGGTTCTGTGAGTTACAACCCCTGGCAAGTGATTTCCTTACCGACGGAAGCTAATTTGCAGGATATTGCTTTTACCGGCAATCCTCAGCACGGCTGGGTTGTGGGTTCTGAGGCGACTCTGCTCGAAACCCTTGACGGCGGTACTAGCTGGAAGCCTATAGCACTGGATATCGACGATCCGAGGTCGCGTTTTGCGTCGGTGAGTTTTTCCGGTTCCGAAGGCTGGATTGTCGGCCAGCCTTCAGTTTTGCTCCACACGAACGATGAGGGCAAGTCTTGGACGCGGATTGCTTTGAGCTCTCAGTTGCCCGGTTCTCCGAGTACGATCGCAGCTTTGGGCCCGAATTCCGCCGAGATGACGACCGATGTCGGGGCGATTTACCGGACTTCGGACGGCGGCAAAAATTGGAAAGCTGTCGTGCAGGATTCTTTTGGGGTAGTTCGCAATATCAACCGTTCTGAAGACGGGCAGTATGTTGCGGTTTCCTCGAAGGGCAATTTCTACTCGGTGTGGAAACCCGGACAAGAAGCTTGGGAACCTCACAACCGCAATAGTTCTCGCCGCCTGCAAAATATGGGCTTTACCAAGGATGGGCGTTTGTGGATGCTCGCCCGCGGCGGTCAAATTCAGTTTAGCGACCCGGAAAGTGCTGAAGGTTGGGGAAAACCGTTTTTTCCCGATCGCAAGGCGAGTTGGGGTTTGCTGGACATGGCTTACCGGACTGATAGTGAAGTTTGGGTAGCCGGCGGCGGCGGCAATTTGCTGTGCAGTTTGGACGGCGGGAAAACTTGGCTAAAAGACCGCGAAGTAGAAGATGTTCCCGCTAATTTTTACAGGATTGTCTTTATGGGCCCCGATCGCGGATTTGTGATCGGCGCGAGCGGTACTCTACTTAAATATCAAGGTTCAGCGCAAGCTGCTTGATAGTAGAATAGTAAGAGAGATTGTCTGTCAATTTGTTGTTGAAAGGAGGATTCTAAATGGCTGGTACAACTGGAGAACGTCCGTTTGGGGACATTATTACAAGTATCCGTTATTGGGTAATTCACAGCATCACCATTCCGGCTTTGTTTATTGCTGGATGGCTGTTTGTGCAAACGGGTTTGGCTTACGATGCTTTCGGAACTCCTCGCCCTAACCAGTATTTCACACCGCAGCGCGAAGAAGTGCCGATTATCTCGGATCGCTTTGAAGCTAAGAAACAAGTAGATCAGTTCATTGCCAAGTAATTTAACAAGGATTTGGAAAAATGACGAGTAGAACCCCCAATAATGAGCCAATTTCGTATCCGATTTTTACGGTGCGCTGGTTGGCAGTTCATACTTTAGGTGTCCCAACAATTTTCTTTTTGGGCGCGATCGCAGCAATGCAATTTATTCAACGATAGGAGTTTACAATGCCTGAGCGCGTTCCTAATCCCAACGAGCAGCCTGTTGAGTTAAACCGGACTTCTTTGTATTTGGGTTTGTTGCTGATTTTTGTTTTGGGTATTTTGTTCTCCAGTTATTTCTTTAATTAACTGGTGTCTGAGTTGGCTTTCGATAGTTCCATCGAATTTGTTGAGCTGTAAATTAGTGAGGTGATGGCTATGTTTAGTGAAAGTGGCAGAATTCCTTTGTGGCTGGTAGCTACTGTTGCAGGCCTCGGTGTTCTCACCATTGTGAGTCTTTTCTTCTACGGTGCTTATGCCGGTTTGGGTTCTTCGATGTAAGTAGAATCAAGCTGATTTTCGGCTGTTAACCCCCCTTGAAAAAGGGGGGTTTTAATTATGCGAAGTTGGTTGCTAAATCAGGGATAAATGTTATCGAAAGTGTTGATTTTTTGGCAAGTTTATGATAATTTAAATTTCTGGTAAGATCGGGATTTTTTGTGGTTGAGTGGAGATTTGCTCAAGGAAATGCTCGCCTTGCGGGTTCACCAATAACCCCAAAATCGATCGCCATTAGCCGACGATCGCGAATTGAGTGCAGGCAGATCGTGAAATTAGCCAAAAGTTGCGAGTAGAATGGTGCAAGAGCCGATCGCTCGATCGTAGTGCACAGCGAAATATGACCCCACCGCCGCCGCCCCGCAAACCTCAAACCGTCTTGGGTGCGATTACCCAAGCAGTCCAGACTATTGCTAAGGTTAATTTTAACCAGCTAGCGCTGAAACCGAACGCCAAAGTACCCGAACTGTGGGTGCAGGATGCGGGTGCAGCTAAAGCTGAGGTTTATCCGCTGTTGGGGGATCGATATCTGTTAGGTCGATCGTCCAAATCTTCAGATATAGTAGTTCGCAATCCCGTTGTCAGTCACGTACACTTATCCCTGTCGCGGGATAGTCGGCGGCGGACTCCTTTTGTCATCAAAGATGAAGACTCCACAAACGGCATTTACAATGGCAAAAGGCGAGTTAAAAGTATGTCCCTGCGTCACGGAGACGTGTTCACTTTAGGGCCGCCGGAACTAGCCGCCGCTGTCAGAATTCAATTCGTATATCCGCCGCCTTGGTATGTGCAACTTGTGCGTTACAGCTTTTATGGCGTCAGCGGAATCACCGCTTTGATTGCCGTGTTGGTAGGCATGGAATCGACCAAGTTTCAAGTGCGGCCTCTGCCGAGAAGTATCAACGGGCCCGTGATTGTTTACGCCCGCGACGGGCAAACTCCGCTGCGTCCTCCTCAGAATAACGCTCACTTAGAATTAAAACAATTGCAGGATTTTTCGCCTTATTTATCCAAGGCGGTACTTGCTTCGGAAGACAGCCGCTACAATTGGCATTTGGGGGTAGATCCGATCGGAGTTTTGCGCGCGCTTTTAACCAATGTTCGCGGGGGAGGAATTCGCGAAGGCGGCAGCACTGTGACGCAGCAGTTAGCGAGGAGTTTGTTTCGAGATTATGTGGGGACTCAAGATTCGGCGGGACGCAAGTTGCGGGAAGCTGTAGTGGCGTTGAAACTGGAGAATTATTACAGCAAAGACGAACTGTTGCTGACTTATTTAAATCGGGTGTTTTTGGGGATCGATCTTTACGGTTTTGAGGATGCGGCTCGGTTTTATTTTGGGAAGTCTGCCAGGGATTTAACTTTGTCAGAGGCGGCGACTTTGGCAGGGATTTTGCCTGCTCCCAACAGTTTTAATCCGATTCAAAATTATCAGTTGGCGGTGCAGTACCGCGATCGAGTGATCGAACGGATGCGGGCCCTGGGGACGATTTCTCAGGAAGAAGCCGATCGCGCGAGGCGATCGCGAATTGAGATCAATCCTAAAGCCCGCCAATATCTGCAAAGTACGATCGCTCCTTATTTCTACAGTTATGTATTTGACGAATTGGAGTTTTTGCTGGGGGAGCAGTTAGCCAGAGAAGGCAATTTTATTGTAGAAACAGGTTTGAATCCCGGCCTGCAAAAGTTGGCGGAAACTTCCCTCAGAAATGCTGTTGAAAATGCGGGAGCCAGTGCTGGTTTTTCTCAAGGAGCCGTGGTTACTCTCAATAGTACAACCGGGGAAGTCTTAGCTTTAGTTGGGGGCGTAGATTACTTGAAAAGTCAGTTTAATCGGGCTACCCAAGCTTTGAGACAGCCCGGTTCTACATTTAAGATTTTCACCTATGCAGCCGCCCTGGAACGGGGAATCTCACCCGATAAAACTTATTCTTGCGCTCCCCTTTCCTGGGGAGGACAAAGTTACAGCGGCTGCGAAAGAACCAGCGGTAATACTGATATGTATCGGGGTTTAGCACAGTCGGAAAATGCAATTGCTTTAAGAATAGCACAACAAGATGTCGGTTTAGAAAATGTAGTGCAAATGGCTAGGCGTTTGGGGATTACTTCGGAACTGCGTTCTAACCCGGGTTTAGTATTAGGTGAAAGTGAAGTTAATGTGTTGCAATTAACGGGTGCTTTCGGGGTTTTAGCCAATAGGGGTTTGGGAAATCGCCCCCACGTAATTAAGCGAATTATTGACAGCAGCGATTGCAAAGATCGAAATGATTTTAACAGTTGCCGGGTGATTTATGAGTATCAAAAAGATGGCGTTGCCAATCGGCAGTTAGTTTCTGAAGCCGTAGCGGATACGATGACTGATATGCTGCAAGGTGTTGTGCGGGGAGGTACGGGTAGCAGTGCTGCTTTGGGGTTGGGAGAAGCTGGAAAAACAGGCACGACTAATGATAATAGAGATTTGTGGTTTGTCGGTTATATTCCGAGTCAGCAACTGGTGACAGGAGTTTGGTTGGGAAATGATGATAATTCTCCGACTGGGGGAGGTAGTGCAAATGCCGCTCAGTTGTGGGGGGAATATATGCGGCAGGTGGCGCGTTGAAGTCATCAGCACAGACGAATCAAAAGTAGTAAGTAAGGTGCCCAGTGGCACCCTACGAGGATTTAGGGGCAATTTCTGCGCTTATTCTACACTCTGAGAAACTGGCCGACAGCCAGACAATATCGAGTGCAAATTGACAACATTTCCGATTACTGCGATCGCAGGTGCTGCAAATCCGATCGCCTCAACTTGCTCTACAATTGTACCCAAAGTCCCGATCAATTCTTCTTGTTCCGGCCGCGTTCCCCAGCGCACTAAGGCTACGGGCGTTTCTGCACTCAATTCGGCTGCTGTTAACTGGCCGATAATGTAAGGCAAATTGTGGATTCCCATGTATACTACAATGGTTTCCGAGCCGCGGGCGATCGCCTGCCAATTTACTTCCGGCCGGTATTTTCCCGCTGATTCGTGGCCGGTGACAAAGGTGACAGACGAACTGTACGATCGGTGTGTTAAAGGAATTCCAGCATAAGCAGGGGCCGCAATCCCAGAAGTTACGCCGGGGACGACTTCTACCGACACTCCAGCTTTTACCAACTCTTCCATTTCTTCGCCGCCGCGGCCGAAGATAAACGGATCGCCGCCTTTGAGACGAACTACGATCGCATTATCTGCAGCTTTTTCTATCATTAGCTGAGTTGTTTCATCTTGCATTAACGAGTGGCGGCCTTTGCGTTTTCCGGCATCAATTCGTTCTGCTTGGGGGTTGATTGCTGCCAAAATTTGAGGGCTGACTAAAGCGTCGTAAATCACCACATCCGCACACTCTAAAAGAGCTTTTCCCTTCAAGGTCATCAAACCCGGATCTCCGGGCCCCGCACCTACTAAATACACTTTTCCTAAAGACATTTTTCTTGCTTCCTTTACCTCTTCTGTGCCTCTGCGGTTCATTTTTGAATTAAATCCCTAATTAAGTCTGCTAATGCTACACTTGGGCCTAGAGGATTTGCGAGATGAAGTTCCGCCGCAGGAAATTGCTGCTTTAGCTGTGCGACATTTTTGGCGATCGCATCTGTAATTCCTCCATTAAATAAGAAGTATGGCACAATCCCTATTTGCTGCTGTCCACCACGAACCAAACTCTCAATTTGCTCTGACAAACTCGGCTTTACCGACCAATAAGCTGTCACCGCACCGAGTTGGCTGGCGATTTCCTCAACTGTCGAGTTACCTCCGGGGCGGCGGCTGCCGTGAGATAATAAAATCCATTTTGGCAATAGCAGATTGGGGAGAAAAGTCACCTCTTCCATCTGACTTTTTACCAATTTTGTTAAGCCTGCTTCCTGGGAACCTAAATGCGGGCGCAATTCAATTTTTAGCTGGTCACCAAAAGTTTTTTGGGCAATTTTCACCTCTGCCGGAATGTCTTCGGCGACGTGAACTCCCGGCAATAAAAATACAGGCAGGATTTGCAATTCTGTCAGTCCCAGCGACAAGGTACGTTGACCAAAACTGCAAATTTGTTCGTGCAGCGGTGCGGGGCCGAGTTCTAAGGTGGCGGTTGCTACTGCTGGGAACGAGTCAGCCAAATTTTGAGAGAGCAGTTGACCTAGGTTTTCCAAAGCTAGTTGGGGTCTGGGGTCGCGGCTGCCGTGAGAAACTAATAAATAGGTCGATCGCAATTTCAATATAGATTTGATGTTAATGTTCGAGCCGAATTTCAAATAATTATAACACCGTTGGGCGCGTGACTTGAAAAATACTCAACGCAAAAGTTCGATATCGTAGGGTGCGTGACTTGAAAAATACTCAACACTCAACCCGAATATTCCGAGTCACGCACCTGTAACAAGTTAACCAAGGTGCGGGGCTTAAAAATTACTTTATACAGGGCTTAAATTTTCCAAGCCCCACACCCTAGGAAAGAAGGTGCGGGGCTTAAAAATTACTTTATACAGGGCTTAAATTTTCTAATAGGAGCGCGAATTAAATAACTTACAATTTTAATTGTTATTGTGGGATGGGCGTCGGGCCCGTCCACTCATGACGGGCCC
>NZ_JAUBRP010000094.1:0-7157 GCF_036701935.1 Microcoleus sp. M2_D5
AAAGCCCGTCCTTAAAAGACGGGCTTTCAGGCCCATCCCACTTTCAAGAGTGGAAGTTATTTAATTCTCATTCCTAAGATGGACTCCAGTGAAATAACTCTAATTAAGTTTGTAGTGACCGCAGAAGCCCTCAAAATTCTCAACGGGGGATATCGAACAATTGTATGATGAGTAATTAACCGAACTCGATTTAAAATAATCAATCACTAATCAGCAATCACCCATCATGAATCACGAATGACTCCTAACTAATAAACATCTCTATAAATTAAATTTGAACCTGCGAGCAGCAAAGGTTTGAGTTTATTTTTGGGAGATGTCTAATAACTAATGACTGATGACTCATAACTAATATTGCTTCATCGCTCTTTCCATATCCCGCTTGTCTTCGCGTTTCTTCAAATCTTCGCGCTTGTCGTGCAGTTTTTTCCCTTTACCCAAACCAATATCCAGTTTTACCCAGCCGCCTTTCAAATACATTTTTAACGGCACTAAAGTCAAGCCTTTTTCTTCGACTTTGCCGATTAATTTGCGAATTTCCTGCTTGTGCATCAGCAATTTACGGGTGCGGCGGGGTTCGTGATTAAAATAGTTGCTAGCACTTCTCCAAGGCGAAATGTGAACGTTTATCAGCCACAGTTCCCCGTTCCGAACTAAACCATATCCGTCCCGCAAATTGGCTTTTCCTTCCCGAATAGATTTGACTTCGGTTCCCTTCAACTCAATGCCTACCTGATATGTCTCTATAATTTCATAGAGATGGCGCGCTTGTCGGTTATCGCTAACAATTTTGTATCCTGCGCTTTTTTCGCTCATTTTTACCTCCGCTAAAATTAATTATTATAACGCTAGCTTCTCTGTAGAGAAAATAGAAGCTTGACAAAACTTAAATAATCGGTCTAGGCATTACCAATTTGGCTGAGCTAAGATGTCACCAACGTGAATGTCAAGCGGTATCATGCAGCGCACCAATATTCCCAATTCTGACCTTCAAGATGCTGTCAGTCCCACTTCTGCAGTTAATTTGGTTTGGCTGGCTCCTTTTTTGCTGGCGCTTGCTTGGTTTTGGGCCAATATCTCGGCTGTTAAGTGGCTGTTATCCTCGTTTGTTGAGATACCCACACTGTACAAAATAGTAATTGGCTTTCTGATTGTAGCATTAGTAGTGCGATCGAGCGGGAGCTCCGTTAGCGCAGCCCGCCCCTACGGGGGCTACGCCAACGAAGAGCATCGCCCGCCGGGATTTTCGCCAAATTTCGTTTTGAGGCGAGATCCGCTGCTGTTGATGTTGGGTGCGGGTATTTGCTCGATCGCCCTTCAGTACATAATTGATATCAAACCAATTACTGTCCTGCTATTTATCCTCGGAACTTACGGGCTGTGCGGCTTATTGGTGGAGCCGAAATTTTGGCAAAAAAACTTGCCAGTTGCGGGTTTGCTGGCTTGTATTTTACCATTCAACAGTCAGTTGAATAGCGGATTAGGTTTGCCAGCGCGAGTGCTCACTGCTCAGGTAGTAGAACAGTTGCTCTCAATGCTGCACGTTGCGGCTATTTCTTCTTACGATATTATCGTTTTGGAAAACGGCATCGCTCACGTTGACGTGCCTTGTAGCGGCATTAAAACCCTCTTAGTCGGAACGCTATTTTTGCTAGCTGCTACCTGGCTGGAAGGGCGTAAATTGAGCTTAAAATGGCTAGCAATCGGCGCTGCTAATCTCTTAATGTTGGTATGTGCTAATGCTGCGCGGGTTGCAGTGTTAGTCGTGGTTTCAGAAGTATTGAAACAGCCACATATAGCAGAAATTATTCACGTTCCTCTGGGAATTGTCGGTTTAGTAGGTGCTTGTTTTGTGAGCTGGTTAATGCTGCAACGATTGCCAAAACTTCAGCCAGAAAAAACCAGCATAATTTCTGCAAAACCCAACTCAGAAATACTCCAAAATCACCCTTTAGCCAAACCAGGAATAATTGCAGCAGTCACAGTTTTGGCAGTCATGGCTCAACTGTCTCATGTAGAAACGTCAAAAATTGATCTCGCACCTTTAACATTACCTGAATACATTAAATCAGAATCAATTCCCCTAAATCCTAGCGAACAAAAATTCTTCGGCAACTATCCAGACACGCAAACACAAAAAATCCGATTTGTCGCCGGCAACTTGCGCGGTTCCATGCTCACAGTAGCGAGTACATCCTGGCAAACTTATCACGCCCCCGAGTTGTGTTTTGTAGCGAGCGGAATTCCCGTCAATCGCATAGAAAAAAAACAACTAACTCCTTCAGTAACAGCGCGCTGGCTGTCTCTAAAAAACAACGAACTATCAGCAGTATACTGGCTGCAATCTCCACAGCTAACAACAGATAACTTCTTGTCCCGTATCGGCAGCGACCTCACTCAAAAAAATCACAATTGGGTGCTAGTTTCCATTTTATTTGACAGTTCGCTACCCGCCGAAAACCATGAAGTAAAAGAGTTTGCTAGTAAGGTACACGATACCGTTAAACAAAGCTTGCAAGGTAGAAAATAATGAAAATTAAACAGGTATTTGATGGAATTTTACATACAATTTTTTGGGTGTGGAATTTGACATTTTTATCGATTGTTTACTTGGGAATTTTGCCGATTATAGGAGTGCCATTAGTTATGGCGACAATCGATGGCACCATCCCGCTAGAGTTTTCTTTGACGATGGCAGCTACGATCGCAGTACCCACTGTATGTACAGTAATAGGAGCTAGCCGTTTTCGCAAGCAACCCCTACAGCTAATGCGTTGGTTTTACGGCGTAGAAGCACCGCTATTTTTGCTGTGTTTGCTCCGCTTGTTCCTGCTGCGAGAACTCACCCCAGCTAGTTCTCAAATCATCGCTACTATTGCTTTGTGCATAGCAGCATTTTCAGTCGAGATGCTGTACGGCTATCTGGGTAAAAAAGAAAATGTTCAAAATATCTCAGATTCTCAAACTTCCCATAATAAACAGCATAGTTTTTTAAGATTAATCGGAGAAAAGCGAAGTGCATGGCTGCAATTAGGATGCCACAGTTTAATGCTAGTAGTTGGCATTTGGGCGGCAACATTGCTGATGTATTACGCTGTACCTGTGGCATTGTTTACACTTTATGGATTCATCATTGTAGTCATTGAATTTTTCAAGTTTACATGGGTATCAGCATTTTGGGATATCTTTAAATACGGGGGCTTGATCTGGGGTTTAATTTGGATACCGCTATCGTTTATATTGTTTGGTTTAACCTGTAGCTTGTTCGTTGTCATGCCTTCGCTGTACGGCTTTCTCTACATTCATTCCGGGCAGAAAATATGGCAGAGTTTTGCTGCACAATACGGGAAAAATAAAGCCATAATCGGAAGTTTGGGAGTCATAGCAGCTTGGCTGGCTATTTTCTCGGCTTTGCAGCAGCAGCCGCAAGTTGCAGCACTAAAAATGCTGGCGACTCCCCCCGCAAACGACAGCAGCCGCCAAACTTTATTAGCCAAATCTGATATGATTCGATCGGGCTTACTCAATGCTTATTTGTCCCCTTACCGCTACCTCAGCACTGTGGGAGAAAACAACCACATTTATGAGATGTACAAAAATAGTTTGAATTTACCTGACGGAGCGGCTCAAACTGTACAGAACAGCTATAATTTTTTAATGTCGCCGTTTTTGTATCAAGGCTCTAGTGCTGATGTAAAAAAAGCCGAAAAACTCTACGGCGAATTTTTCGATACGGAACTGCAAAAAGGCGATACAGAAGCAGTAAAACACGCGGTACAGTCAACCTCAAACCGGGAAGAAGCAAAAGCAGGTTTGCTGAATGTCAATGAGGAAAAAGTATGGTTGCAGTCGCAAGAAGTTACAGTCAAAGAAAACGGCGACTGGGCTGACGTTCAACTCTACGAAGTTTACAAAAATCAAACGCCGAACTTGCAAGAAGTATTCTACTACTTTTCCTTGCCGGAAAGCGCCGCAGTTACAGGAGTTTGGCTGGGCGATACTGCCGATTTAAACAAACGTTTTGTATTTACAGTATCGCCTAGAGGTGCCGCCCAGCAAGTCTACAATCAACAGGTAGTAGAAAGAGTCGATCCGGCTTTGCTAGAACAAATTGGCCCCAAACAATACCGCTTGCGGGCTTTTCCAATCCCGGCTAAACGAGAATTCACCCAAACTGACGGGCCAACGGAAATGCACCTGTGGCTTACTTACAAAGTCATGCGCCAGCCGCAGGGTTGGGCGATGCCTGTTTTGGCTGAGAAACGCAACATTTTTTGGAACCAAAATACGCGCCGCACGATCGCCGGAAAAGAGGTAAAATACAGCGGGAAAGAAGCCAGAGAAACTTGGCTGCCACCGTTTTTGCCCGCAGTCGCACAGCAACCGCTAACAGCGCAGCAGGCAATTCTACCGGGAGGAAATATCATTTCTGCTAAGCCGCTGGCTGATACAAATTACTCGCTACCGCAAGGCAAAAAATTTGCAGTTATTCTCGATACTTCCCGCAGCATGGCGGCGGAAAATAAGGAAGTAAAAGAGACTTTTGAATGGTTTAAAGCTAATGCAGCAGGCAAGAATGCTGTTGATTTGTATGTCGCCAGCGCTGCGGGAATGCCACCTAAGTTTGTGGAAGATGTACGCAATTTCGATGCAGCAAAGGTGACATTTTACGGTACAATCCAGCTCAAAGATATGCTGCAACAGTTTGCACAGTTGCGCGGCGATAAAAGTTACGATACTGTATTTTTGGTGAGCGATCGCCACAGTTACGAATTGTCGGACGATCGCAAACTTAAACTTTCCATCTCTTCACCGCTGTGGACAGTGCATTTGGGAGGTTTGCCCCCCGGCTACGACGACGCAACTTTAAAGGTGATTCAAGATAGCGGTGGCGGAGTTTCTACAGATATCAAAGACGCGATGCAGCGAGTGGCGACGACAGCAGCTTCGGGCAAATCTACAGTTAGTGTTGTTGACGGCTATGTTTGGATTTATGGCAAAACGCCACAGTCGGAAAAAACCGCAAAATCGGCGGCAGTCGCAGATTTAAAAGATACCGGAAATGAAGGCTTTAAACCGATAGCTGCGCGGCAGTTGATAACTGCACTTAGCAAGCAGAAAAGTTCAAATCAATTGACGCAACTGGATGCGATGCACGCAGTAGCTAAAAATTTCAAAGTGGTGACGCCTTATTCTTCGATGATTGTGTTAGTTAATGACGCGCAAAGGGAGCAACTAAAAGCAGCGGAAGCTAAGAGCGATCGATTTGACAGAGAGGTAGAATCCGGTAAGGAGGAGTTAACTAAGCCGAATAATCCTCTGAATGTTTCGGGGGTTCCCGAACCGGAAGAATGGCTGCTGTTGGCGGTAGGTTCGATCGGGCTTTTGGCGATTTTCCTCCGTCAGCGGCGCGCGAAAACGGTATAAAGTACACATGGGCCCAGAAACCGGGTTTTTTACCTAATTTACGGTGTGTAACAAAGTATTTCGTAAAAAACCCGGTTTCTTTGTCGGAGTTCGTAAGTCCTGACTAATTTATTTCTACAAAAACGCGATCGCCCTCAATCTTTACCGGATAAGATTCCAGGGAATCGCTGGGTGCATTCAAACATTTACCCGTATCTAATTTGTACTGATACTTATGAAACGGACAGGTAATGATACCGTTGCTTACCTTACCCATGTCGATCGGGTATTCTAAATGAGTGCAAGCATTGCGGTAACAAGTGACATTCATGCCTTGACGGTTCAAAATCAGCGAAGTACCCTCAACTTTTACCTTCAAAATATCCCATTCGGGAACTTGATTCAGCGCTGTTATCTCTACCCACATATAATATTTATTCTCCGAAAAAACCTGACATGGACTTACGCAGAACCTAATTATTTAGGGTGCGGATTGTGCAGCTTACTGCTATCCGTAGCGTGTCAAACCACTTTTTGCCTTAAGTCCTGATTATCTTATTCCAGCTTCTGCCTAGGGATGAATCTGACTCAAAATCACTCGCAACCGATCGTAATCATCCTTCAACAAAACACTCAAACTTCTCCCCGCTTCCACCAACCAAGATCGATCGCGCATCCGCAACTGATAAATCTCCCGAATCGCCGCCGCCGTCAGCGCATCCACCGGCGCATTAGTCACCCCCAGCAGCGTCCTCAAAAAATCCAACTGCACCGTAAAATCAATCACCTCATCCGGTTCGCAGCGATAAACCGCCTGGTGAATTTGCGGCGGGCGCGGCGGCAAATACTGATAAATTTTACCCCTTGATGGGCCGTGACCGTTCAACCTTTCCGGCGCAGCCTCAAACCCCACAATCGCCACTCGAAACTCGGTTTTGAGCATCGCAAAAATCTGCGGTTGTTCTTCCCGCAACTCTTCGAGCGACAAACCCAAAGCGCGAGCTCTGTGCACCGAGTCGATCGGGCTAGTAGTAGCGTAATAAACCACGCCGTAGATTTGATTTTTCGACTCTTCATCCTCCGCTTTTACCCAACTGCCAAAAGGCGGCATTACGGGAAAACTTAAGTCTTCCGGTTCCAAACATTGAGCTAAAAACTCCGAAGTTGCCGTCTCGATTACCTCAGCAATGCGATCGGGATGGCGCTCTTTTGTAGCAAATTGGGGTAAAGGTAAACGCATATTAGTCAGGAAAGCAGTTGGTTGTTGGCAGTTGGTTGTTGGTTGTTGGTTGTTGGTTGTTGGCAGTTGGTTATTATTTATTTATTATTATTTGTAAGTGGGTACTAATAAACAATAACAAATGACAACTGTCAACAACCAACTGACTATTTCGCGCGACCAGCCGTAGCATCGACAAGTTCCAATTGGGACAAGCGGAACGTGATCAGCTTGTCCCAATTGCCGCCTTCAAATAATACCGCGACTTTC
This sequence comes from Microcoleus sp. M2_D5, assembly GCF_036701935.1. NCBI lineage: Bacteria > Bacillati > Cyanobacteriota > Cyanophyceae > Oscillatoriales > Microcoleaceae > Microcoleus > Microcoleus sp. M2_D5. Next base: position 6,896 of record NZ_JAUBRP010000094.1, read on the forward strand.
CCGTCGCTAACTCGCTGGACTTGTCCTTGAAAGGCGTAGTAAATCTCACCCTTATCTTTAACTCGAACTGCCGAACCTGGAAAAATCATAATTCTTGGAATGTTAAGTTGGCTGTTTATAGCTTACCTTTTCTTGGCGATCGAGACTTGATGCTAAAACAGGCAAGATGCCTGTTCCACCAACAAGCACAGGCAAGATGCCTGTTCCACAAACACTCACAGGCAAGATGCCTGTTCCACAAACACTCACAGGCAAGATGCCT
>NZ_JAUBRP010000094.1:7257-21480 GCF_036701935.1 Microcoleus sp. M2_D5
GTTCCACAAATTCAACAGGCAAGATGCCTGTTCCACAAATTCAACAGGCAAGATGCCTGTTCCACAAATTCAACAGGCAAGATGCCTGTTCCACAAATTCAACAGGTTTCTTGTGGGGAGTAGGGGCCCTAGCGTCCCGCCCGCCCATCAAAAGCTGATTGACAATCCAAGATGTGAGTTAGGCTAAGGCTGCTACGGAAACTTTACCGGCAATGCGGCCCGCGATCGCCCGCAACTCCCTAGCCGAAGCAGAACCCGGTTGCCCCACCACGATCGGCACCCCAGAATCGCCACCTTCCCGCAACGGAATTTCCAGCGGAATGCAGCCTAACAGCGGCACTCCCAACTCAGCAGCAGTCTTTTCCCCGCCACCGGAACCGAAAATATCGTATTGCTTATCGGGCATATCCGGCGGCACAAAATAGCTCATGTTTTCCACAATTCCCAGCACCGGCACTCCCAACTGCTGGAACATCTTTAACCCCTTGCGAGAGTCCAACAAAGCCACAGTCTGCGGCGTCGTCACAATTACAACACCAGCCATCGGCACCGCTTGCGCCATTGTCAACTGCGCGTCTCCAGTACCCGGAGGCATATCGACAATCAGATAGTCTAAATCGCCCCAATTCGCCTGGTAGAGGAACTGCCGGATGATTCCGTTCAACATCGGGCCGCGCCAAATCACGGGCTGGTCTTTGTCAATTAAAAACGCCATCGACACTAATTTGACGCCGTAGTTGAAGGCGGGTTCGAGGGTTTCTCCGCTTTTTCCGTCCCTAACCATGACTTTCGCGTCCCCCAAACCCAACATATTTGGGTCGTTGGGCCCATAGATATCGGCATCCAGCAAACCCACCTTAGCGCCTGTTTGCGCTAGCGCTACTGCCACATTTACCGCCACCGTGCTTTTGCCGACGCCGCCTTTGCCGCTGGAAATTGCGATAATATTTTTAACGCCTTCAATGCCTTGGCGATCGACCACTCCCTTCTGCTGCGGCGTCTCGGCTGTCACCTCCACCGCCACTTTTTCGACTCCTGGCAACTGTTTGACCGCTTTTTGGCAATCTTCGACAATAAATTCTCGCAGCGGGCAAGCAGGCGTTGTCAGCACTAAAGTAAAGCTGACGGTACCGCCGTCAATTTTTATGTTACGAATCATGTTCAATTCCACCAAACTCTTTTGCAGTTCGGGGTCTTGCACGGGTCGCAGGATTTCTAAGACTGAACTAACATCGAGTGTATTGGGCATTGTGTTCTCCACCATAGCTCTGCAATTGGGTTTGCGAATTTTCGATCGCAGGTTTAAGTATATTTTTATTGCTATTTTTTAATGTAACTTCATAGCGATCGTTTGCAGACCTGCGGTGGCATAATTACATGACGACTGGATTTGGGACTCACGGTCAATCTCAAACTCAAATGCGATCGGCAAGAATTTCTACGACCGAAAGCAATTTGGTCACAATCCCCGAATTGATCCGTGGTCGCAATTCTTCAATTCTTCAATCTAAAATCTTAAATCTTAAATCGGATGACAGTTTCTACAACACTTAAAACCGCCACTTCCCCGTTTTTGCCGCCCGCTGACTCTAGAGCTAGAGTCAGCCAATTTATGAAAAGCCTACAAGACGAAATTTGTCAATCCCTCGAACAGCTCGATGGCGTTGGCAAATTTAAGGAGGACTCTTGGGAACGCTCCGAAGGCGGGGGCGGACGTTCTCGCGTCATGCGCGAAGGCGATGTGTTTGAACAAGGGGGAGTCAATTTTTCCCAAGTGTGGGGCGAAAGTTTGCCGGCTTTGATTCTGGCCAAGCACCCCGAAGCTGCAGGTCACGATTTTTATGCAACAGGCACTTCGATGGTGCTGCACCCCCGCAATCCCTACTTGCCTACGGTTCACCTGAATTACCGCTATTTTGAGGCCGGGCCGATTTGGTGGTTTGGCGGCGGTGTGGATTTGACTCCTTATTACCCCTTGGCTGAGGATGCAGCTCATTTTCACAAAACTCTGAAAGCAACTTGCGATCGCCACCATCCCGGATATTATCCGACATTTAAACTTTGGTGCGACGAATATTTCTATCTCCCCCACCGCCAAGAAACCCGCGGCGTCGGCGGCCTGTTTTTTGACTACCAAAGCGCTCAAGGCGCGCTTTACCGCGACCATCATGTCAAAGGCAAAGCCGCTGAGTGCAGCAACAACATCGGCGTCCCGGAACCTAGGACTTGGGAGTCGCTGTTCGCCTTCGTACAGGACTGCGGTCGGGCATTTTTGCCGGCTTACACCCCCATAATTGAAAAGCACCGATCGAAAGAATACGGCGATCGCGAGCGCAATTTCCAACTTTACCGCCGCGGCCGTTACGTTGAATTTAACTTGGTGTACGATCGAGGCACGACCTTTGGCTTGCAAACCAACGGACGCACCGAATCGATTCTCATGTCCCTGCCACCTTTGGTACGCTGGGAATACTGCTACGAGCCAGAACCCAACTCTCCAGAAGCCGAACTCTACTCCAAGTTCTTAAAACCGCAAGATTGGGCGAATTGGATGCCTCAGCAGTCACCGACCTGAGTTAAACTACTGGGACAGTAACCACCGCGATAGATAATAAATTTGAGGGAAGGGTCAGTGATTCATATTGATCAAAAAACCCACACGCTTCAAGACGGTACAACAGTTATCGTCTTAGCACCGACAGGACGGTTGGACATCACTACAGCTTGGCAATTCCGCCTCAAGTTGCAAGAGTGTATTTCCAAACTTAGCCGCCATGTTGTAGTGAATCTTGGTCAGGTTAACTTTATCGATAGCTCTGGCCTGACCTCACTTGTAGCAGGTATGCGGGATGCGGATAAAGTTAAGGGAAGTTTCCGCATTTGCAATGTTCATCCAGAAGCCAAACTGGTGTTTGAAGTCACCATGATGGATTCTGTGTTTGAAATCTTTGAAACGGAAGAAGAAGCTCTAGAGGGGGTGCCGCGCGCAAGTTGACCACCGGATTTGCATCGGTTGCGTGTAAGCGCAATTTAAGCTTGAGGCTCACAAAATGCGCCGGAACCCCGCACAAGAACAGGAAGCAGGTAAATTCTTGCCAGCTTCCTTATGCTTTCTTCCTTTCTTGAGAGGTTGAGAGGTTCACCAAAACACTAAAGTAGAAGAATAGGTCAAGGTAAAGTCTTGCCTTCTATCCTAGATAGCTAAATCTTTCTTCCTTGTTTCTTGTTGCTTCTTGCTTCAAACCAATATCTCAGCAGCAAAATCCTGACGCTTGACAAATCTAAAAGGGCCCATTAAAGCTCCCCAGATAGCCTTGCCTGTCGTGGGGCTTATTCCTTTGTCGTAGCTGAGAAATTCCTCGCCTGCGGCTTCAAATCCCAAGTCTACTTGGTAATTTTGCCCCCCGTAGGCAAAGCCGCAGCGAGTGCCCTCCGGCAAAGATGCCCGAAATCGATAGCCGTTTGAGGCTAGATTTTCCACCGCAACCGAGAGGGTGCAGCCGGGGAGGAGTTGGATTTGCTCCTTCGTTAGCTTTCCAAGCAAGTCGGGGTTGCGACCGGCTCCTTTGACGGCTGCGATATCGTTGAACATATAATACTGAGCTTCGATAAGTCCCGGCGCTATCTGTGAGTGCCTCAGTTGCACGATGCGGGGGCGGTACGGCTTGTCTAATTCCAGAATGTTGGCTTGTTCCGCAAACAGGGCAATGCTGGGTTCGGAAAATAAAGGAATGGGTAGTGGTCTTTGCCACATACGAAGGTGGACGTACCACGTCGGCTCTGCTAGCGCTTGTTCCCGGTTGTCAAATTCGCCCGCCATGTACTGGGCTAAAGCTATTAATTCAGGAGAAATTGTCATGTTTGTTTGATTTTTCACGATTAGGGTTGACAAAAAAAACTTATTGTGATACGCAATACCATATCTAGGCTGGGCAAGTCAGAAGATTAGATTTTTGACATCCACCCTGACCTAAAGGTACAGGGATTCCCAATCGTCACCGATTAGGTTTCTGCTTCATAGCACCCGCCCTAACAGATTTGCTCTGTTCGGGTCTTACGGTCGCTCCACAGACTGACACGGCTAGCCCAGCCGCCAAAATGTTTTTTGCTGCGTTAATGTCACGATCGTGGTTTGCGCCACACTTAGGGCATTCCCATTCTCGAATATTCAACGGCAATTTTTCAACAATGTGACCGCAGTTTCCACAGCGTTTAGAGCTGGGAAACCAGCGGTCTATTTTTACAAACTCTCGCCCATACCACTGGCACTTGTAACTTAGCTGGCGAATTAACTCGCCCCAACTAGCGTCACTAATAGCAAGAGCTAATTTATGGTTTTTCACCATATTCTTGACAGCCAAGTCCTCAACGACAATCGTTTGATTTTCACGAATGATTTGAGTTGTTAGCTTGTGCAAGAAATCTTTGCGGACATCGACTATTTGTGCGTGGACTCTAGCCAGTTGCACCCGCGCTTTTTCGCGGTTACGACTTCCTTTTTGCTTTTTGGCTAGAGCTTTTTGCTTCCTTTTTAACTTCTTACGAAGCTGCTTGAAATGCTTGGGGTTGGCAATCTTATTGCCGTCGCTAGTAGCAATCAGGCTACTAATTCCCACGTCCAAGCCGATTGTTTTATTTGTTTTGGGAAGTGGTTTGAGCGTGTAGTCGTCTACAAGTATAGAGACATACCAGCGTCCAGCCGGTGTTAGTTTTACCGTAATAGTAGAAGGAACACAGCTTGCTGGAATTTGTTTGCTCCAGCGAATAGGTAGCGGGTCATTGCACTTTGCCAGAAACACTTGCCCGTTTTTCCAACGGAAAGCTGACTTGGTGAACTCAGCGCTACCACCGTTGTGTTTTTTTTTGAAATTAGGGTACTTGGCTCGTCCCCCAAAGAAATTGGTAAAAGCTGTTTGAAGGTGTCTGAGTCCCTGTTGAAGGGGTACGCAACTAACTTCGTTGAGGAAGTCGAGTTCCTCTTCTTTTTTCCAATTCGTCAGCATCGAGGAAGTTTCTCTGTAGCCAACCCTCTCTTGACGCTCGTACCAAGCTTCCGTGCGGGCCGCCAAAGCCTTGTTATACACTAACCGGGTACAACCCATTGTCCGTCGCAAGAGATTTTCTTGCTCGACGGTCGGGTAGAATCGGTAGCGGTAGGCTTTTTCCATCTTCACGCTCTAGCACGTCTTTTGTGAGTTAGTCGCTTTGGTTTTGTGTCTTTTTGTGAAGCCGTCCTATAAGGACGGGGTTTCTACCCATTTTTCTGATGAGCGATCCCAGAAGAGCTATGATTGTAAAGATACTGGGGTTTTGCCCCTCCTATTGCGACATATTAATTGTTGCTGCCGATCGCGCGTAAAATTTTTTTGATAAAATTTTGTCTCGCAAGGAGGCGGCAACGCTTAAAAAACTGGCAATCTTTGTCAGCCCGATCGCAGAATTGACTCCCCCGACTTGACTCACGCCGCGCAGGCACGCCCGCTACGGCAAAATTATTTATCTATAAGACTCAGGTGAACAATAACCGTACTGTTTCAGATACTAAGCGAAGTTTCTATACGATTCACACTCGACCGATAAACTCAATTTACCGTCGAGTGGTAGAAGAGTTGATGGTAGAAATGCACTTGCTTTCGGCAAATGCCGATTTTCAATACGACCCGATTTATGCTTTGGGTGTAGTGACAGCTTTCGATCGATTCATGCTTGGGTACGCCCCAGAAGCAGACAGAATTTCGATTTTTAACGCTTTGTGCAAGTCCCTAGAAGACGATCCAGAGCGCTACAAGCAAGACGCTCAGCGATTGGAAAGCTTGGCGGATAGACTTTCGGGCCAAGAGTTGCTCTCGTGGCTCGATCGCTCGACCAGCTTTGAAGATACAGGAGATTTGCAAGCGTCTTTAGGGGCGATCGCCGGCAACCCTCAATTTAAGTACAGCCGCTTGTTCGCGATCGGTTTGTTCTCGCTATTAGAAAAAGCTGACCCCAACTTAGTAAAAGACCAAGAAACGCGAAACGGCGCCATCGCCAAAATCAGTGCGGCCTTGCACCTGCCAGAAGACAAAGTTAGCAAAGATTTAGATTTGTACCGCAGCAATTTGGAAAAAATGGCCCAAGCGCGAATAGTGCTTCAAGATGTCATTCAAGCGGAACGGAAAAAACGCGAAAAACGAGAGACAAAAGTTACCGCTGGCCCCTCGGCTGAGTCTTCTGACAGCAGCAATTAATCGTTTGAGGAAAAAAGGAAGTTCGGCAACGGATTCGCTTTCTTAGGATGTAACTGAGATATGGCATCATTCTCAATTAGCCGTAGGGGCGGGTTCGCCAACAGCCTTAAAGCTTGCAAATAGGTTCTACAAACCCGCCCGATCCCACGAAAAATCCTCTTATTGATATTGCTGCAAGATGTCAGATGTAACCGATGTCAGGAACAAGGAAGAAGGAGTTTTTTATTTTTTACATAAAATAGAAAACTCTTAAATTTTAATTTTTTGTTTTTGAATTCTGGCTTCTGCCATCTGATGAATATTGCGGGCTGCGGAAACTAAAAATCCCGCTTTTTGAATTGAGCGGGATCGACTTAATCAAAATAGATCTGTTGGATTGGTACTAAGGCTGGGGTTCAAAATTAGTGGCGTTAGCTTGCAGCCAAGTGCTTAGCTGTGAAAGAACTTCGTTTCCAGAAGACTTGCCCAAAGCTGTGGGGTTTGGAGTGTCGGGCCTGTCCAAGTTGCGGGCGATCGCTGCGTTTACTTCTTTGGAAATCAAATCGTGAAGTTGCTCTTTAGCCCTAGCCCTTTGAAAGTGAGCTCCCTCTTCCGTCGTAGCGTACAGAGGTGGCAGCCTATTTAAAGCATAAGCTGCGATATCTCCCACATCCAGACTCAGGTCGCTCGTCGCTTCAATGTCGGCCACCCTAGCGATCGCATCGCTGAGCACCAACTCTTCCATCACGTTGATGAACTGTTTGCGCGGCAGAACCACAACTTCGCCAGTCAACAAAGAGCCCATCAGACGGTCGAGAGCCATGTACTCTTCGATCGACAATTCCGAAGCCGTATTGCAGATCCGTCCCACCTCAGCTTCCATAGACGGCGTTAAATAGCCATCTTGCAAAGCCTGTTCAACAATTTTTTCAATACTCATATACGCTTCCCACTCAACGGCATCATTAATAGAGTTTTTTTGAAGACACGATTGTTTGCGTCTTGAGATTGGAGTTTTGAAGTTGGAGTTGAGAATTTTAATACCAATCCTAACTCAACACTGATAACCAATTTCAGTTATCTGCACGCCCCAGCCACAAACTTACCCCATAATTGACGGCTTTATTCGTCAAAACCCGTAAAAATTCCTACTCAACTCCCTGAAGCCGCCAAGGTACAGGATCGACTGCCTGCCCGTGCACGTAAAGTCCCCAATGCAGGTGAGGGCCTGTGGACGCCCCCGTTGACCCCAAAGTACCAATTACTTGACCTGCTTTCACGACATCGCCTTCCTTGACATCAATCCGGGCCAGGTGCATCAAAATACTGGCTACCCCCTGGCCGTGGTCAATACCAACGACATTCCCGTGGATTTTGAACCCTTGGGATTCGCGTCCCACTAGAGACACGCGACCCGCTGCCGGTGCGACTACAGGGGAACCGTAAGCACCCGCGTAATCAACGCCGCGGTGGTAGTAGTCTCGAGCAAATACCCCATTATAATAACGTCGCACCCCGTAAATAGTGGTAATTTCGCCGGAGTTGGGGCGCAACAATTTGCCGTCCCAAAATTTTTCGGGTGTGACGAGTGCTTTAAATGCGTCTACGCGATCGAATTCAGCATCTGTACCTTCGCTGTCTTTCCCAGGCGGTAGCCAGATGGATTGAGTGGGAAAATTTCGATCGCGCACTTGGAGACTCAACTTCTGCACTTGTCCGTCACCTGCGACTTGGATTTGGCGAGCACCGGGTTTCTCTAGCGGCGTCGTCGGCAAAAGGGCCCGAAAGCGGCCGTTGCCCAGGGGAAACGCGGGGTAGTTTTTTTGCTGTAGAGAAACTGTTGGAGTTTCCCCGCCGTTACCGTCAACCTGAATCATTACTGACAGCGTATCTCCCAGTTCGGGATTTGCCGGCGTCACAACTACCTGCAAAGCTTGCACCGGCAGGGCAAAACTCAGAAAGCCAGCAACAATTCCCCCGATGGAACCAGCGGTTAGCTTGTTTGCTTTCAACTGCCCCCACCGCAAAATCCGACCTGTAATTATTTCCGTACTTAGCCCGCAGTTGTCTCGATTCACAGTCATTACCATCACTAGCAGTCCTTAACCTTTCTCTCGCTGATATATTTTTAACTATCTAGACTAACTCTAGCAATCCGCAATAAAAATTTCTGTATAGCAATTCTCGCATCAGTTTCAATAACTGGTTAACTTCCAAGCTCTGCCTGGGAACCGATGTAAGCGAGGCTCTGCCTCGACCCAGACTAGGGAGGCTCTTCCTCCGGATCTGCGTTACCAGGCTCTTCCTGGTAACGAGTATAATCATTTAGGATTGCTATAGTGCGGCGAGGAAAGCCCGCTTCAGCCAGACGCTCACACTACCGTTTCCATTACGAATTTAGGAGAACCCAAGTTTCAACACAAACACTCTTCATGTCTAAGCGGATGGGATTATATTTTATCAGTCCTAGCTACTGTTACATAACTTTTAACAATTGCTATTAGTTATAGTTCACGGCGCTACAACCAAATTATTTTTAATTACTCTGCTGTTAAATCACTTCTTTTTTGGCAGTTTATTTACGGATAACCTTGCTAAAACTCTCTAGTTATTGTACCCTACTTTTGAGTAAATAGTATTAATTCCCAATCTTTCAATCTCACATCTAAAATTGTATGAGATAAAAGTTGAGATATTCTATAATCTGAGTACCTAAATTTATAGAGATTCAAAGGTAGCGGTGAAACCATCTAAGGTCAAGCATTCTTCCATAAATTCCTCTACATCGTTGACATCTTCAAGCTGATATTCCATGATGCGTTCACCAGATCCTTTCATCTTTTTGGAAGAAAGAGGCGTGGCAGGATATTTCGCAGCGATCGCTTTGAAAGCTTTGGAATGGGTATCCCAGCTTGCAGCAGAACATTTTATGATTAAACGCCACATAATTAAACTACTCCTTGAGTTTGGTTTACTAATACTCTGACGACAGTGAAAGTTAGCTCGATAGTGCTGAGAAATCCAGGAATTCTGTGGTTCGGAAAAAAGCTAAAAGCCGAGCCACTATGCGAGCAACACCACCCTTAACATTAGACTCAACATTCAAAGGCATCACCGGATCGTGGAGTGATAAGCGTAACAGAAACCAGCCGGATTCGCTAGCTGACGTGCAGGAAATTCGCAGACCTTCATAGTTATTCGGAACAATTTTCCAGTCGGCTTGCGTTGACACAAATTCTTGCAGTTGTTCAATAACGCGAGCTCCGTGAGCTTTGAAATCCTCCACACCAATTTTAATCCGAAATTCTGCACTTTCTTCGGGTTCTTTTAAATTCGCAATTAAATCTGGCAAAGATTGGTTTGCTAGCTTTGACTTAGCCAATTCAATCAATAATTTGCTGACCAAATAAGCGCCATCATCGAGAAAGTAATTTTCTTTCAAAGCTCCATGTCCAGAGGTTTCAATCGCCAGCCATGATTCCTGTCCGGCTTCATTGAGGCGGATCGACTCGTCAATCACATTTTTGTAGCCGCGTTTAAAGCGATGGTGAATTCCTTTTAAATCTTGTTCGATGAATTGTGTCAAGCCATCGGATGTGATAGAATCGGTGACAATGGTAGAGCCTGGGTGTTCTTGTAATACGATCGCCGAAATCAAGGCAATTAAGCGATTGCGATTCAGTTCCTTGCCAACTCCATCGACGGCCGCACTGCGATCGACATCGGTATCAAAAATAATCCCAAAATCAGCTTGATGTTCAATTACCGCTTGACAAATTGACTGCATTGCCTTTTTATCTTCGGGATTTGGCACATGATTGGGGAAAGTACCATCTGGTTCTAAAAACTGGCTGCCCGTGGTGTCTGCACCTAAAGGTTTTAAGACTTTATCAACATAAAAGCCGCCAGCACCATTGCCCGCATCCACAACAATTTTTAATCCTGTTAGTGGTTCCTCAAAGTTATCGGGATGATTGACTGCTTCCCGGATTTTTGTGACAAATTGGTTAGCATAAACTGAGATAAAATCATGCTTTGTAATGTTACCGGGCGCTGCGGCTGGCTGAAAGTTATTGCTTTGGGCTAGTGCTAAGATATCTGTAATATCCTGTTTTTGTAACCCACCTCGGGCTGTGAAAAACTTTAAGCCGTTGCGATTAAATGGCAAATGGCTAGCAGTGAGCATAATCGCGCCGTCGCAATCAAAACCAGGGGTAATGGTACTCATAAACATGGCCGGGGTTGAGGCCATTTCAAAGTCGTACACGGTTGCACCAACTGAGGCGATGCCCTCCATGACTGCTTGCATTAAGGTTGGCCCAGATAGGCGACTGTCACGCCCGATCGCGATCGTTAATTCTGCAGCAGGTTTCTGGACTTTTTGCACCAGCCAACTGACAAAGGATTTACCTAAGATTGTCGCAATTTCGGGGGTGAGGTTGACTTTTTCATTGGGGACGCCTTCGAGGGCGATACCGCGAATGTCTGAGCCATTTTGAAGTTTTGTCCAGTTGAAGTTTTGCATAATAATTGATGGTAAGTAAAAAGATATGAGTGTGCGGTTGAAACCGATTATACAAACTTTCGTTTGCTGCCCGTTCGAGTGAGCGCTAAACGAATGTCTTTCGCGCACTAAGAAATAAACAGGGGAGAAATTTGGGATTTGGTATTATTAGTCATTACGGTGACAGAGTTTTTCAATTCAATCAGCTAATCGGCATTTAAGTTGTATTTAAACAAACAATCCCAGTCTGGTGGGTGGGATTTGAGCAACGCCCCAAATATCCAATTGAAATGTTGACCCGCTTACTGGGAATTTTTGCCCCATCACCGCTAAGCTTAAGTTCTAATTCCTTAGTTGCGTTCAACGCTGTAAATTGCCTGCAAGCGGAACTCACCATTCGGGGGAACTTCCACAATATCTGTAGCTGCATTGGTCGTTTCTACGCAGAGGAAACGCTGATAATCTGCATCATCAAGGTCGGCCATATTTGCAGAAATTGTCACCCAGGGATTCCACACTACGGCGGATTTACTACCAGATGATTTAATGCGAATCCGACGATTGAGGGCGCTATCGTCAATGACTAATTCATTGGTGACATCGAGATAAATGCGATCGACTTCACCTGTTGCTACCACTGCACCCACTTGAGTTTTTTCGACACCACCATCAACTTTATCAAGATACTGGCTATTTTCTAAACCTAAAACCTGCACGCGGTTGATATCGCCGACTTGGAAATAGGTGTGGAAAGCTTGGGTGAGGGGAAATGCTTTGTCGCCTAGATTGCGGGTGATTAATTCTACCGTGAGGCTAGTGCCGATCGTAATTGCGATCGCCAGTTCAAAAGCTTGGGGCCAAATTGCTCTAGTTTCATCGCTATCCTTGAGTCCGAGAGTGACTTTGGTTGCGCCGTCTGGGGTTGTGGCGGTTTCTAGCACATTCCAGAGGCGATTCCGCACAAACCCATGACTCGGACGCCCCAAGGCTTCGGGATCTGGGCCAAACCAGGGCCAACAGATGGGTATACCGCCTTTGATGGCTTTCCCTTCTGCGTAGTAGGCTTTGTCGCTGACGAACATCAAGTCTGTGGTTTCGGTGGCTGGTTGAAAGGAGAGCACTTGACCGGAATACACAGAAATTAAGGCTTTGGCTTGACCGTTGTCGATGTGAATCATCGGGAAACCACCGTTTCCGGTGGCGAAGGTGAGGTGTCCGGCTATGCCGTAGTCTGTGTTTAATTGGTCAATACTCATGCTGTTAGCTTGGTGAATTGCTTTACAATTATCCGATATTATGGTTGCGAGATTAATTAGATTGTTGGGTTGGACGGGGAAAGGTGCGATCGACACAACGATGCAGTCAGAGAAACCGATGGCGAGTCCCCACACATCGCGAGGGAATGTGCGATCGAACCCACCGGCACACCTTGCTGAGTTATTCGTAATTAAGCTAATGCAGCACTTCATCAAAAGACGGCGCAGCAGCAAAACTCCGCATCTCGATTGATTCGTTGTATAACCCGGAAACCCTTGTGGTGTCGCCCACAGCCTCCCTCGCTAAAATTTGTCTTCCTAGAGTCTGGCGCCAGGGGATTAATGCAATCGGTGATAACTGTCAGGGTACAAGCGCACTCAAACATTTGAGGTAATCTCATCTGTTCTGTACCCTTAAGTTTTGTTATGCTGAGCCAGAATCGGGTTTTTTCAAATATATACGTTCCATATCCCGCGTATTTAAATATAACGAAATTTTATTTAAATGCAGTTTAACTGCCACATCCTTAAGGATTTGTTTAATGGCCTGACTTTTGCTCACAACGCCCAAATTATAAAATAGCCTGTCGAGTGTTAGCGATCGCCCCACATAATCTGTTTTAAGCACGGTAAATCCTGCCTTAGTTGCAAGTTTTTCTAGCGTGGTGGTCGTAAAAAAGTAAATATGTCCGTCGCAACTGAGACTTCTTTCTCTTTTACCCAATAATTTGAACATCAATGTATCGTAGCGGGGGGTTTCCATCACGAATATCCCACCGGGCTTCAAGATCCGATAAACTTCTTTCAACGTACTGCAAGGATCGGATACGTGTTCGATCACGTGCATCATCAATACAGCGTCTGCCGATCGATCTTCTAGTTCAGCTTTTTCTAATATGGTTGGGATGATTTCGATTCCAAACTCCGATTCTGCATATCTGCACATACCCACATTAGGTTCAAGCCCAACTACATTCCACCCATCTTGCTTAAAGAAGTTTAACAAATACCCCAAGCCACTTCCCACTTCAATTAACTTACCTTTATTGGGATAATGTTTGTGAAGAAAAGCTCTAGTCTTTTCATAATCTTTTACCTGCAGTGCTTCTTTTTCCAGTCTCTGCGAATCTTGGTTAACTATCGCAGATAATACAAACTCTGGATCGTAGTTTTCTATTAATACACTATCTACTTCTGTGCTTCTCGGATTAGCATACATCAATCCACAGGCTTTACAATTGACAATTTGATTTACCTGGGCTACTCCCTGCTCGAATCTCACAGTATAGTCATTACTACCGCACAAATTGCATGCAACGTATGTCATAGCTTTGATTTCTTTTACTTGGTTCAACTGAGTTCGGCATTGATTCTAACATATTCACCTGTGGGCAGCCACAAGTGTTTATTTTTGTTACACAAATTTACATTGTTCTCGCTATTCCTGCTACACAATCTAAATTTATTATCCGCAAAAATTAGTTTATCAAACCAATATTTATTGTTAATTAGGAATGAGAATTAAATAACTTAGAATGCGTGATGCTTCTTGTGGGATGGGCGTCCCGCCCGCCCTTTCTGGACGGGCGGGACGCCCATCCCACTGTCAAGAGTGTAAATTATTTAATTCGCGATCCTTAGTTCACACACAACAGCTTGAATCTAGCGGAATTTATAGAATATCTTTTTTCACCCGTGCCTTTTATAGTCTCCACAAAAAATAAGATATAAAAGATAAAATAGTATAAACATAAACATAAATCTCAATTTAATTTATTGTATAATTGGGTGATTATTATAGCAATCCTAAATCATTCAGGTACATTTGTAGGGGTAGTGCTACCCCTACTCCCCGTGCCTACCCCCTATCTATCGGGGCAACCGGGCGTGGGATTGCCCGTACAATAATTAGGCGAATGATTTAGGGTGGCTATATATCTAAAATAAGTGCGTTATTAAAAACAATTACAGCAGTTGTATTGCCCATGTTTTTCGATGTATCTCTCCGATTTCTTCATTGTTATTGCGTGATAGCCGGATGCGGCAAAGTTGCTTGCTAATCGATCCTCAGTTTTATTACAGCATCTTCGGTAGTTGATGAAGTACAGTAGCCGCTATATTTATGCGACAACATCGGTGACTCGATAGGCAACGGTGCCACCTGTTTTTTCGATTGCAGCAACTAAGTAGGTCGGCGGGAAAATTTATAAGTATGTAACAAAACATTAAGTAGGACGGTCGGCTCTCAATTTAATGC
>NZ_JAUBRP010000095.1:0-2264 GCF_036701935.1 Microcoleus sp. M2_D5
GCCCGTCATGAGTGGACGGGCGGGACGCCCATCCCACAATAACAATTAAAATTATAAGTTATTTAATTCGCGATCCTTAAAGTCATCGCAGCAAACGCAGCGTTTGCAATCGAAAACCCCTGCGATTGCAAACCCTGCATTTTGCTGCGTACCCAGAAAATGCAAGGTGCTTGCTAATAGGCGAACTTGAGACAGTCTATGGTTTGGGATTTGGTGCAGTTTCTCCTGCAAAGGAAGTACAATTGCCGCCGAGGCCAGAAATAATCGTGCAAGTATTGGTTTTCAGCATTCCCTGATAAGTATCAGCACCGGTGCCGGGGCCGCCCAACTCGTCGCTGTAAAGTTCCTTGTCCCAAATTTTGACATTTGCCTCCCTCGCCACAGTCTCCATCAACTTCGGATTAGTTGTGGTTTCGGCAAAAATTGTCGGCACTCCTGCGGTCTTAATTTCTGAGGATAATTCGGCAATTCTTGCGGCGGTGGGCTGTTCCTCTGTTGTCACACCCTGCAAAGCTCCAGCCATCTCCAAACCGTAAGCATCGGCATAGTAACTCAGAGCATCGTGAGTTGTTACTAACTTGCGTTTTTGGGCTGGAATAGTCGCAATTTGAGCTTTGATCCAAGTATCTACTTTTTGCAACTCATCTGTTAAGCTGGCTGCATTTTTGGTATAAAGTTGAGCATTGGCGGGGGAAACTTCGATCAATTTATCCCGAATTGTTTCTACCATACGGATGCCATTTTGAGGGTTATGCCAAACGTGAGGGTCAGGGACTTTTTCCCCTTCTGCATGGGCTTCATTTTCCGCTTTCTCTTCGCCGTGTTCGTGTTCGTGTTCGCCTATCAGCGGTTTGGGAACTGCGAGTTCGTGTACGGCGATTTTGGGTGCGGAATTACTGCTAGATTGAATTAACTTAATGATGCTGGGTTCGTGGTTGTAGCCTCCGTATAAAATCAGATTTGCGGTTTCAATCGCTTTGCGGTCTTCCGGCTTGGTTTGATAGGCGTGGGGGTCGTCTCCCGGCTTGATTAGACAGGTGGTGTCGATCGAACTTTGAGCGATTTCTTTAGTTATGTTGCAGATAACGCCAGTCGTGGCGACGACTTTGGGCAAGTTGGCGGCCCGACTGGCTTGAGTTTGAGTTGCGGCGGGACTCTCTGACACCGGATTGGTTGCGTTCTGTCCTCCACTGCAGCCAACCAGTCCGCAGCCAATTGCCAAAACAGCCGCACCGCACAATCTGCGGGTTTTTCCAGGCAAGTTCTTTAACATTTTCACCTTTGGAACGATAATCATTATTGCTTTTTCGAGTTATCCTATTGTAGTAGCTACGAACAAGAATCGTTCTCAAAATCTCTAATTATGCTAGAAGTGCAAGACTTGGCTGTCAATTATCGCGGAATTGCAGCCCTCAACAGCGTGAATTTCCAGTTAGATCCCGGACAATTAACGGGTGTGTTCGGCCCCAACGGCGCGGGGAAAAGCACGATGGTGAAAGCGATGCTGGGATTGATCCCGGCTTGTCGGGGTTTGGTGAAATATCAGGGGCGGCTGTTGAAGCAGCAGTTATCGCGGGTGGCTTATGTGCCGCAGCGATCGCAAATTGACTGGGATTATCCGATTACGGTGTGGAATGCGGTGATGATGGCGCGAACCGTCCAGACTGGCTGGTTTCGCAGCCCCTCGAAGCAGTCGCAAGAATTGGTGAAAGCTGCTTTGCGGAGGGTAGGAATGTGGGATTTGCGCGCTCGGCAAATTGGCGAACTGTCTGGCGGACAGCAGCAGCGGATTTTCTTAGCAAGGTCGATCGCCCAACAAGCCGATTTATTCTTCTTCGACGAACCTTTTAACGCGATCGACCAAGCAACCGAAGAAATTATTTTCGATATTTTTGCCGAACTAAAAGCAGAAAATAAAACATTGCTAGTAATCAGCCACGATTTAGGCGAAACGTTAAAACAGTACGACAATTTATTATTGCTCAACAAGCAGTTAATTGCGAGCGGTTCCTACCAGGAAGTGCTCACCGCAGCCAATATTCAAAAAGCCTATGGATACGATTTAAGTTTAGTGTCAGCGTAAGCCAAAAAAGATTTATCTTTAAAATTGATTGTGGCACAGGCGTCCCGCCTGTGAAGTGGATTGTGGCACGGGCGTCCCGCCTGTGAAGTGGATTGTGGCACAGCCGTCCCGCCTGTGAAGTGGATTGTGGCACGGGCGTCCCGCCTGTGCAATTGATTGTGGCACGGGCGTCCCGCCTGTG
>NZ_JAUBRP010000095.1:2364-4643 GCF_036701935.1 Microcoleus sp. M2_D5
CGTCCCGCCTGTGAAGTGGATTGTGGCACGGGCGTCCCGCCTGTGCAATTGATTGTGGCACGGGCGTCCCGCCTGTGCAATTGATTGTAGTTAAAAAAAACCTATTATTAACCTAATTCAATGTTAAACCTACTAATTGAGCCGCTACAATTCGAGTTCATGCGAAATGCGATCGCCGTCGGCATTTTGCTAGGAATTCTCTGCGCCGTTGTCGGTTCATACCTAATTGTACAGCAAATGGGAATGATGGTTGACATGATTGCCCATTCAGTATTAGCAGGATTGCCCGTAGCTTTTTCTTTAGGTTTCAATATTTCGATCGGTGCGTTTATATCGGGAATTATCAGCGCCGTGATTATGGCGTGGATTCAATCCCAATCGCGCCTAAAAATTGATGCAGTCATGGCATTAATTTTATCGACATTTTTAGCAATTAGCGTCACCTTAATTAGCCTGTTGCGGACAACAAAATTAGACCTTGACGGGTTTTTGTTTGGAAATATCTTGTCAGTTGCACCTGCTGACGTGCAGCAGACTTTTGTCATTACTTTGATTATTTTGGCAACAGTTAAAATGTTTTATAAAGAACTGCTATTTTATACTTTTGACCCCCTGGGGGCGCAAGCGTGCGGTTTGCCTGTAAACTGGATTTATTTGGGGATGATTTCGGCGATTACGCTGACGATTGTTGCGAGTTTGCAAACCGTGGGAGCGCTGTTAGTAATTTCGCTGTTAATCGGGCCGGGAATGACGGCGTATTTGTTGGTAAAAGAGCTACATTTAATGATGGGAGTAGGAGCAATTATTGGGATTATAGCTAGCGTGACTGGTATGTATCTCAGCTATTATTGGAATATGCCGTCTGGTGCGGCAATTGTATTAGTTGTTTTTGGGTTATTTTTAGTAGCTTTGCTGTTCAGTCCCAGTCAAGGGATTTTGACAAGAAAGAGAGGATAACACTCCAGGACGCACTTCGACTCAGAAATGGGGTTTTTTGCTCGATGCAGTCTGCAACGAAGTAGACGCTCGAAAAACCCGGTTTCTCGGCATCCGTGGGTAAGTCCTAAAGTTTTCAATTGTTTATGTTTTGGTCAAACCGGTGCCTGTGCGAACTTAGCGCCCCCCGAAGCCTTTGCCGCGCATAGACTTTGACCAAACCAGCAATTCGCCTCCACAGCCGCCAGCCGCGAGAAACTGGCCTTCGGGATGCCATGCGAGACAGGAAAAACCGCCCTCTGCACCTTTGAGAATTTGCAGCAATTGTTCTGCTTCATACCACAAACAAACTTGACCGTCTGCTGCTGCCGAAGCTAATAAAAATGTGGTAGGTTGAAAGGCGATCGCATTTACCACATTTTCATGCACTTCTAACGCCCAACCTTCCCAACCGACTCTTTCATCAGCGTCTCTTTCCCAGACAGAAATGCCTTGAGAACTCGAAGCAGCTAACAAAGGTGCACCCAAAGAATTAGTTTTACCCGACCAAGCTAACTGCCGAACTTTCCCCGGAAAACCTTGCATTATCCACGGTTGAGAACTGCCCCATTCATTAACAATTAGGGTGTTGTCGATATTGCCGCAAGCTAAATATTGCCCTGACGTATCCCAAGAAATTGCACCTGTTGCAGACGGTACTGACAAGACGTGCGGGTCTTCGTCCCAGTCTTCGCCGTTCCAAACTTTGACGCCTTGATAGCCGCTAACTGCCAGATATTTAACAACAGGATGCCATGCTAAATCGAGGATAGATGATGAGTCGAAATTCAGCGTTACTTCAACAACATCATCATCAGCATTCCAGACTTGAACGCAGCGGCCCATACTGAAAGCTAACTGATTGCAGTTGGGACTCCAAGCTAATTTGTCAACCCAGACGCGCTGGTTATCCAAATCAGCAATTAATTCGCTCGAATCGGCGCGCCAAATTTGCACCCGTCCGTCTTGTCCGCCAGCAGCTAGGAATTGACTGTCGGAGGAAAAAGACAAGCAATCGGCTGATTTACCCGTAGCAGTTTGTAGCGGCTGCAAGGACAATTCATTCATTGCCCCTACAGTCCCTAACATCACTTCGCCCGCAGCGGAACAGACTGCTAAAGTTTTGCCGTCCGGCGACCAAGTAACAGCAGTTACGTAGTCAGACAGCATTTTTTTAGCGTGAAATTGCAGGGTTAGTTCGCTTTTATTTGTCTTTTTGTTACCCATATTTATTGAATCTGAGATGTTGTACTCTTTTTAAGAACGGGCAAGATGCCCGTTCCACAAGAGATGAATTTTCTTGT
>NZ_JAUBRP010000095.1:4743-8187 GCF_036701935.1 Microcoleus sp. M2_D5
GGAACAGGCCGAAAAGCCTGTTCCGTTCCACAAGAGATGAATTTTCTTCTTGTGGAACAGGCCGAAAAGCCTGTTCCGTTCCACAAGAGATGAATTTTCTTCTTGTGGAACAGGCCGAAAAGCCTGTTCCTAAAAGGCTTATTGAAAATGCTTCAAGATGTCAGTTAAACCAGACACCGACGGAAACCCTCTCGCAATTGATTTTCGTTTAAATTCCGCCCGATGAATACAAGCTCATTTTTCGGAGTTTCCGTGGCTTTCCAAGGTCGATCCGGCTTGCCATCGAACAGCATATGCACTCCTTGAAAAACAAATCTGTTGTTCTCTCCAGCCATATTCAAAATGCCTTTGCTCCGAAAGATATTCGTGCCTTGAGTTCGCAACAATTCGCCTACCCAATCGCTAAATTTGTTGCCATCAATAGCACCGGATTCGACTATTGCTACGGAACTTACTGTTTCGTCGTGTTCGTGGGCGTGTTCGCCCAAAAAGTCTGGTTCTATTTCTAATGCCCGGTTCAAATCAAATGCTTTGACGCCCAACAAAGCATCCATTTGTAATTCAGCATTGCGGGTACGGTAAACTTTTGCCATTGCATTCATGGCGCGAATTCGCTTTTCTAATTCTGCCAATTCTTCATCAGTCACTAAATCAGTTTTGTTGAGCAAAACTACATCGGCGAATGCAATTTGTTCTTGAGCTTCGTCTGCGTCCCAGTGCTGCCAGATGTGCTTGGCATCGACTACCGTGACAACTGCATCTAGCAGTAATGTGTCCCGCATATCTTCGTCTACAAAAAATGTCTGAATTACGGGTGCAGGGTCGGCTAAGCCTGTGGTTTCGATGACTATGTGGTCAAATTTGTCTCGCCGCTTCATTAAGTTGCCGATAATCCGAATTAAATCGCCTCGGACTGTACAGCAAATGCAGCCGTTGTTCATCTCGAAAATTTCTTCGTCGGCATCAATTATCAGTTGGTTGTCGATGCCTACTTCGCCGAACTCGTTGACGATGACTGCAACTTTTTTGCCGTGTTCCTCTGTTAAAATTCGGTTAAGCAGCGTAGTTTTGCCTGCACCCAGATAGCCCGTGAGAACGGTAACAGGAACTGATTCGATCGCCCCAGCAGTCACCATACTTGACCTCGATTATTTTACAATAATAACCATTATCGCTATTTTATACCAAACTCGCTGCTAGTAGCAAGTATATTAAAAAATGTTAAGAGTTTTTAACTAGAGGAATACCCAGTCTTTGGTTCAAGGCTTACCCGTGGGGCTAGAAACCGGGTTTCTACGATTTTTGGAAGAACGAGAAATATAGGAAGAAACCCGGTTTCTGAGGTCAGCGTGCGTGGCTAAGGATTAATGACTCATGACAATTAATTGTTAATCATAGCTGCAATTCGATCGCGCTCTAACTCAAGACCGATCAGCACTAATTTAGTTTGGCGGAGTTCGGAAGGTTGCCAAGGGCGATCGTAAAAATATTCTATCCGCGAACCCACACCTTGCAACACCATCCTCATCGGTTTCTTGGGAACCGCCACAAACCCTTTAATCCGATAGATTTCCTCCTGCTGCATCAGCGATTGCAGTTTTTTCACCAAAGCTTCAGGTTCAAATTCGCGATCGGCAATAAAGAAAGTCGAGTTAATATCATCATCGTGCTCGTGTTCCTCCTCAGTGTCGTGGTGACTTGGGCGAGACTCCAAATCATCCTCAACCGCTGCATTAAATCCCATTAACACATCGGGGTTAATTTCGCCACCTTTGCAAGGCACAATTTTCACACTCGGACGTAACTCTTGCTGCAACCAGCTTTGGACTTTCTTGTGAGTTTCAGAATCTACGCGATCGACCTTCGTTAAAAGTACCATATCGGCACAGGCTAACTGGTCTTCAAACAATTCCTCGATCGGAGTTTCGTGATCTAAACTATCATCAGCCTGCCGCTGTGCCATCAAAGCATCGATATCACCGACAAAAGAACCGCTAGCAATAGCTTCGCAATCGACAACAGCAACCACACCGTCTACAGTAGCACCCGTGCGAATTTCCGGCCAGCGAAAAGCTTGAATCAAAGGTTTAGGAAGTGCGAGACCAGAAGTCTCAATTAAGATACAATCAATTTGTTCTCTGCGCTTCAACAATTCCTGCATAGTCGGCAAGAATTCTTCTTGAACAGTGCAGCAAAGACAACCATTTGTTAGTTCAACAATATTGCTGCTAACATTTTCTTCTTCGTCGCAAACTTGGCAATCGCGCAGCAGTTCTCCGTCAATTCCAATTTCGCCAAATTCGTTAACCAGAACAGCAATCCGGCGACCTTGATTGTTTTGCAATAAGTGGCGAATTAAGGTAGTTTTACCGCTACCGAGAAAACCAGTGATGACAGTAACAGGAATTTTGTGCATTGATAATTGAGCTGTTGTAGTGTGATTGAATATCTTTCAATTTTGGGTCAGGCAATTGCGGACAGAAAACTCGTTAAACCGACAGTCCGGCAGGGGTTTAAACCCCTGTCTCAAAGCGAAAGTCCTCTCAAGAGGACTAATGAGTTTAAAATTTTTATTCTCATACCATTTTTCTAAAATCGTGCAACACTCTTCGACCCCCCCTAACCCCCCCAAGGCATCGGGGGCGAACAAGAAAACTGTTGCATTCTTTTTTAAAATTGGTATCAGTCCTCTTTAGAGGACTTTCGCTATTAGCCAGGGACTTAAGTCCCTGGCGGATTGGTGGCCTTAGTTATCGCCGATGGGCAAAGCCTGAAAGGAAATAGCTTAATTTGCCAGTGGTGGAATCTTTGCTAAAACACCTTTTTTCAGAGCTTGAGGACGCTCAGACCAAGGCAACAAACCGTCCGGTTTAGCATAGTATTGACCCGCGCATTCGAGTACAGCTTCGACGGTTTCCGACTCATTTGCAGGTAAATCGCCAAACAGATAAGTGTACTTTCCAACAGCAGCAAAAGACACCGCACAAGAGTGACTGCAAGCACTCATGCACTCAACCTCTTGAATCTCAAACTTATCAGAAAACTCCCAATCTTTAGCGAGTTGCGACAAATTTTCCATAAATTGTTGACCGCCGCTTTTGCCTTCGCGCTGGCCATTTTTCCAAACACTAGCGCAAGCAGTGCAAACAAATAGACTGTGCTTTGTGCGTACAGCCGTGTTAATTCCATCCATCATCCGTACCTCGCAGATGCGTTCAAAAGTGAGTTAGATATCGGCGGGCATTCTGACTTGAGAAACCACAACGGTTTCATTACAGTTGCGGGACAGCGCCGGACTTGCACCGAACTTTCCCCGTTTCCTCTAACGGCTGCTCCCCGCTAGAACCGATCGCGAAATCACATCATACCGCACTTGCCGCCTTTTTGGAAAAAAGTTATGTTGGTAATGTCGATCCATCCGAAAAAAATAACTCTTTGTGGAAC
>NZ_JAUBRP010000095.1:8287-21334 GCF_036701935.1 Microcoleus sp. M2_D5
AGGCATCTTGCCTGTTGCTGACAGGATATAACCCCACAAAAAAAATAACTCTTTGTGGAACAGGCATCTTGCCTGTTGCTGACAGGATATAACCCCACAAAAAAAATAACTCTTTGTGGAACAGGCATCTTGCCTGTTAATGACGGGCGAGAAGCCCCTCCCACAAAAACATTACTAAAAACTATATGAACGCCTTCCCCGATTTTTCCACTCACGGCTATCAGATTGAAAAAGAACTCGGACACAACATTCTCGGCGGCAGAGTTACATACTTAGCGAAAAATACGAATACTCAAAAATTAGTTGTAATTAAGCAATTTCAATTTGCTCAATTAGGTGCTAGCTGGGCAGAATACGAAGCTTACGAACAAGAAATTAAAGTTTTGCAAAATCTGGATTTTCCGGGCATTCCCCGCTATCTCGATTCTTTTCAAACAGACAGCGGTTTCTGCATGGTGCAGGAATACAAAAATGCTGAATCTGCTGTCGCGCGGACTTTTTCCCCGCCGGATATCAAGCAAATTGCGATCGCAACTTTAGACATTTTAGTTGACCTGCAAGCTCAGAAACCGCCGATAATTCACCGCGACATTAAGCCCGAAAACTTGTTGATAGATGACGAACTCAATGTTTATTTAGTTGACTTTGGTTTTGCGCGGCTAGGAGGTGGAAATATCGCGGCTAGCAGCGTCGTCAAAGGCACGATGGGATTCATGCCACCCGAACAAATGTTCAACCGAAAATTAACAAAAGCATCCGACCTTTACGGCTTGGGGATAACGCTGATTTGCTTGTTAACTGGGACAAAATCTGCGGATGTCGGTAATTTAGTTGATGCCAATTATGGCATTCATTTCCGGCATTTAGTACCGCCATTGCAGCAGGGTTGGATGAATTGGTTGGAGAGGATGGTAGCGCCGAGATTGCAAGAGAGATATCCATCGGCTGCGGATGCTTTAACGGCGCTAGAATCTTTGGATGTCAGCAGTTTGCCGAAAGTGAGAATTGAGCGCGATCGCATTCAATTCACCGCCGCAGAATTTGGAGGAAAAGTAACACAAATCGTTACCGTTAGCAACCCTATTCCGGATACAATTTTAGCAGGTCGATGGGAAGTAGTGCCGCACCCGAACGATCCGCCACATACTCCTTACGACCACCCTTACATCTCCTTTGAACCGCAGAAATTTGAGGGCAATGAGGTCAGGTGCAAAATAACGGTAGATACGAGCAAATTACTAGCAAGTAAAATTTATCATCGCCAGATGATACTCCACGTTAATTCCGATCCGGATACCCAGAAAATTGAGATTCAAGTTAAAACTGCTCCTCTTCTAGAACCCAAGCAAATGCCATATTTGTTTAAAGATAGAGGGAGTTTTATGTTGGTGTTTATCTGCGTCGGTTGGCTGCTAAGCAACCCGATGGACTCACCGATGTTTTTCACGTTAATAGCTGTCCTACTTCCGGGTTTTGCAGCAGCAGAAAAGACGCTCTATACAGAAAAAGAAAAGACAATATATACAACAGGAAATAAAAATGTAAATTGGTTTCAATCTATCTTAGGAGGCACTTTAGGGATTACAGCAATATTTCTGGCAGCGACTAATTTTTTATCACTTGTTGGTAGTGCTTTTGGTAATAGTACGGGTCAAGAAATCGCTTTACTTTTTTGTTTGGTGATTTCAGCTATAGTTGGTGCTTCAGGTGGTTTTGAGAAAAGTAGGAGTTTGACAATCTTGGCCTTTGTAGGTTGTGGACTTTTGATTGTCTTTTATTTACCGTCGAGTATAGCATTGATATTTGTGCTTTTGGTTACTAATCTGGGTTCTTTTAAGGTAGTTTATACCTTAGCTAAAGCCAGGAGTTACGAACAGATTAAAATAGGTTCTTTTAAGAAAGATGCTGTAGCGATCGCATTTCTCACCGCTGGATTTTACATCAGTTTAGGAGCCGTATTTCAACGGTACTTAAGGTTTGCAAATGAGATAGACTCGATCGAACCCTTAAAAGTTTTAGTTTTAGCAGCAAGTACGACTGCCCCTCTCCTCGTCACCGCCATTCCATTACTTTACTTGATTGTTTTTAAAAGAAACAGAATGATTGCTGCCTACCGCAAATCCAAGCCATATTTGATTAAACCATAATCAACTGTTTTTACTAATAACTTTAGTTCGGATTTTTCCAAATTTTTATTTTAAAGACTGAAGTCATGACTACAAACCTTAAAAATTTATGAACGCTTTTCCTGACTTTTCCAACTACGGCTATCAAATAAATCGCCAACTCGGACACAATCGCGCCGGCGGGAGAGTTACCTATCTCGCTATTGAAATTAATACCCAACGTTCCGTCGCTGTCAAACAATTTCAATTTGCCCAAACAGGCGCTAATTGGGCTCAATATCAAGCTTGCGAACAAGAAATTAAGATTTTGCGAGAACTGGATCATCCCAACATTCCCCGCTATTTAGATTCCTTCCAAACCGCATCGGGTTTCTGCATGGTACAGGAATACAAAAATGCCGATTCTCTCGCTATTTTGCGCCAGCTAACACCGCAGCGAACCAAGCAAATTGCTATCTCTGTTTTAGAAATTATCAAATACTTGCAAAACCGCGTTCCGCCAGTTATTCACAGAGATTTAAAACCGGAAAATATCTTGGTGGACGATCGCCTCAATGTCAGCCTTGTCGATTTTGGATTTGCTAGAATCGGCGGGGGAGAAGTGGCCGCCAGCAGCGTTGTTAAAGGCACTTTGGGCTTTATGCCACCAGAACAAATGTTCAACCGCCAGCTAACTGTTGCATCGGATTTATACAGTCTCGGCGCGACGCTAATTTGCTTGCTAATCGGCATCCATTCTACTGAAATTGGCAGCTTGATGGACGATACGGGGCGGATTAATTTTAAACATCACTTGCTGCAGCTAACTCCAGAGTTTCTTGACTGGCTGCAAAAAATGGTGGAACCAAATTTCAAACACCGCTATCCTTCCGCAGATGAGGCTTTAAATGCTTTGATTCCCCTCGAAGTAGTTCAGCAGCGTAACAACTTAAAACCGGTATTGATATCAGTTGGAGTATTAACAGCAATTTCTGCTATTTTTCTTCCGCTTTTTTGGAAATCTCCCGAACCTCAAACAGCAGTAGATATCAAATCAGTAATCAACTCAGAAAATTTGAACCCTAAGACTCAAGTAATGTTAACTGACGAATTAGAATCTACGAAAATTAGGGCGGTTTGGTCTTTGAAAAAAAACAAAAAAGTCTATTTTGCTGTAAGTGCTGCTAACTTGCCAGAAGGAGAATATAGAAGTTATTGTAAGGTTGTCAACCCTCAAAAACTATCCGCAGCCCAAAGTCAATCTTATTTAAAAACGACGGGCGATCGATTAAATACTTGGTGTTGGTACAATTTTCAAAAGGATGACAAGCCTGGAAATTGGAAGTTTGAATTTTACTTAGACGGTAAAAAAGTGGCGCAAAATAGTTTCAAGGTCTTACCTTAAGATAGTTGTTCCGGGCTGGCAGTGAATTTCTTTGCCGTCAAAAGTTGGCGGATTCCAAGTTTCTGCATAACTTGCATTAATTCGATCGCTCTCGCAAATTGCCGAAATAGTTGTTATAATATTGCTACCCTTTTCTTTGAAAGCAAATACTGCGCCCGTGTAGGATTTATCGGTATTCATATCATTAGGTTGGGCTATCGCGATCGCGCTTTCAAATTGTGCCGATTGGCGTTGATTGTACGAGGTTTGAACCGGGCCCATTGATGATACGATCGTGTAATAATAGTTATTGGTTTGTTCTTTAATTCCAATACTCAATTTTCCAATGGAATGGCTAAATTGACCGTATTCTGCATAGTAAGCTTGCTGCGCTCTATTGATGCTTGAAATATATTTTATGGCTTCAAAAAAATTCTTACCCCTTGGCCGGGACGAGGGCGGGACGATCGTATTGAGTGCGAAATCGTAAAATGACGCCATGATGCCAGCCACAACCGCGCTGTAAATTGCAATCCTCGGCAGCAAACTGGATACTGGCAATCTCGATTTTTTACTGGTTTTAGCTACATTGACTGACATTTTTTTAACTGTCATAAAGTAAATTTGCCAAGCTTGTAGGGTGCGCCACAAGCACCCTACAGATTACAAATTATGCAGTTTCGTGCTGTTTGTGCCATGCGGGATGCCACAGCAATTCAGCAGTCGATCGCTTCTCAACCATTTCAGGAGTAATCGTACAGTTAGCCACATCCTTGCGAGAAGGCAACTCGTACATCACATCCAGCATTAACTCTTCTAAAATGCTGCGGAGAGCTCTGGCGCCAGTTTTGCGGCGATAGGCCTCTTGGGCGATCGCCCGCAGCGCTTCCGGCTGGAATTCCAATTCCACGCTGTCCATCTTCAACAGCTTTTGATACTGCTTCACCAGCGCATTCCGGGGCTCGGTCAATATCTGCATCAAAGCTGCTTCATCCAGCGGCGAAATCACCGTTACCACCGGAATCCGCCCGACAAACTCTGGAATCAAACCAAACTTGACTAAATCGTCCGGCTGTACCTGCTGCAAAATATCAGCAGCCCGCTTATCCTTCGCCGGCAAAGTTGAGTTGCTGTCGCTTGCTGTTGGCTGAATAAAGCCCAAAGATTTTTTACCCAAACGCTGTTCAACTATTTTTTCCAAACCGACAAAAGCACCGCCGCAAATAAATAAAATTTTGCTAGTGTCAACTTGAATAAAATCTTGGTAAGGATGTTTGCGGCCGCCTTGCGGGGGCACGTTAACCACTGTTCCTTCCAACATTTTTAGCAGCGCTTGCTGCACTCCTTCACCCGATACATCTCTAGTGATCGAAGTGTTTTCGCTTTTGCGAGCAATCTTGTCAATTTCATCAATATAAATAATGCCCCGCTGCGCCGCTTCCACATCAAAATCGGACATTTGCAACAGCCGCAGCAAGATATTTTCTACATCGTCGCCGACATATCCAGCTTCTGTCAGTGTCGTCGCATCCGCTACCGCAAACGGAACTTCGAGCATTTGCGCCAAACTTTGCGCTAACAAAGTTTTACCGCAACCTGTGGGCCCGACTAGCAGGATGTTGGATTTTTGCAGTTCTACATCGCTGTCAGGGGAAGACTTGTCGCTATCTTTAGCTTGGTCAACGCTCAAGCGCTTGTAGTGGTTGTAAACTGCTACAGAAAGGACTTTTTTGGCTGAATGCTGGCCGATGACGTGGTTGTCTAAATGCTGCTTAATCTCTGTCGGTTTGGGAATTTGACCTAAAACAATTTTCGATTTATTCGATCGACCCGAGCGCCGCGTTCCTTGTCCCTGAGACTCTCGCACCTCTGAGTGGGGAATCTGTTGACCAATTGTTTTGCTGGAGTCAAAGAATTCCTCCTCTAAAATTTCATTGCACAGTTCCACGCATTCATCGCAAATGTAGACGCCGGGCCCAGCTATTAACTTGCGGACGTACTCTTGCGACTTGCCGCAAAAGGAGCATCTCAGATGGGAGTCATATTTTGACATATTTGCCTCTTACTTTACGGTTGCGGTTGCTTGTTTCGACTGGGGAAGTTGCGGCGCGATCGACCTTAGCTTTGCCCTAGAAGGGTTTCCCGATCCGACACCCAAGCCAGTCAGTCGATTTGAGATTTTAGATTATAGATTTACTCCACAGATTAATTTTGGAGTTGAACTAGGGTCTAAAATTTGGGGAGCTGCACGACTTAAGTCGGGGGCTTGTCTCCGTTTTTTGGCGGAGTCAAGCTTCGCTATCTCTATTTCTAAGTTAACACTTTTGAGGCTTTAGTCATTAGTCGTGACTCATTCGAGCAAATTTTGAATCTTTAATTTTCACTTGGAGGTAAAGTGGCAAGGGCTTACCATTTTTTGTATTCCAAAAATTTTCCCGACATAATTATTTTCACTCGATCGCCTTTTGGGTCTGCTTCTTTCTCGACATCCATAGTAAAGTCGATCGCGCTCATAATCCCGTCACCAAATTTTTCGTGAATCACTGCTTTGAGCGGCATCCCGTAAACCTGCATAATTTCATAGAAACGATAAATCAGCGGATCGACCGGAACCGATGGCTCCAAGGAACCTTTTAACGGAGGTTCACAGAGAACCGCAGCCGTCTCGCTATCTAGTCCCAAAGCCGAGACAATTTTCTCGGCTTCATCTGCTGATGCGGTAGCTTGACGGTAAATAACCGCGGCAATCCAAACTTCGTCGCGCCCCAAAACTTTTTCCAAATCTGCAAAACTAATTCCCTTAGCTTTTTTAGCCGCCAAAAGCTTTTCTGTAATTCCTGAAATTGCCATTAAATATTCTCCCCTTCACTTCAGTGTCAGATGTGAAATATTTCTCACATTTTGGAAGTTTTGTCAATACCAAATTGAGAACAAAAATCGAATAGATAGATCGGAACTTCCGCAAAACCTCGTCTCGTTAACCCCCACAACTCATACAATTTGAGATTTGAGATTTGAAATGTTAGATTGGCAATGAGTGATGACTACCAGGGTTGGGAGCTAGTCAACAGTTGCATTCTTTTTTTCAACTGGTATCACAACCGCTAAATCCTAAAATAACTCATAACTGCCCTGTGGCAATGGTACAGTTGGCAGTATATGTAATAAAAGTTACACGCACAAAGACCTTCGGCATTCGGCAAACGGCTGAATTTGGATCGTGCTAGCCTGAAGCTCAATCGTCGCTCGCGCAGCCAAAGACCCTTTACCACTAAAAACCGGCAACTGACAAAAGTATGGAGATTCAGACCAAAGATTACACGATCCAGTACGATCGGGCTACGCAAACAGTTACCTGTAGCGGCTCGTTCCGACTCAGCCAGGTGGAAGAATACGCACCGATCGTCGATCTGCTCAACGAAGTGGCTGACTCCTGCCCAAACACGGTGACTCTAGACTTGCGAAAGCTAGAATTTTTAAATAGTTCTGGAATTAATATAGTCTCAAAATTTGTGATCAAAGTGCGCCAGCAAAAAAATATTCAAATCGCCATCAAAGGTTCTAAACAGATCCCCTGGCAGATAAAATCCCTGAAAAACTTGCAGCGGCTGATGCCTTCCTTGCAATTAGAATTGGAATAGTAGCGAAAAAGGTAAAGATGAATCCCCGGCTAAGTCCGAGA
Organism: Microcoleus sp. M2_D5; assembly: GCF_036701935.1. NCBI lineage: Bacteria > Bacillati > Cyanobacteriota > Cyanophyceae > Oscillatoriales > Microcoleaceae > Microcoleus > Microcoleus sp. M2_D5. The sequence continues at coordinate 15,459 of NZ_JAUBRP010000095.1, forward strand.
ACCAGGATCGGGGTGGCTGAAGTTAATCGGAATAAGTCATAGTTAAACTAGCACAAAACCATAAAAAACTTCAGAACCGACTAAAAATTACCAATTTTCAATTGCTATGCAGGAAGAACCATCGACAGAACAGCTACTTTTCGACGTTCAACGGCTGAGTGCGGAACTTGAAAACTTGAAGCGCGAAAAGGTTGACCTAGAAATTTTACTGGAGACTACCACCGAACATTCAGATACGATGGAAGCTCACTTGCTGAGCAAAGCTCAGTTGGCGCTGCGTTCGAGCGAAGAGCAGTTTCGGGCGATCGCCGCGGCAACTCCCGTGCCGATATTAGTTTCTCGCCTCTGTGACGGCTTAATTATGTATGCGAACGCTCAATTGGCTTCTCTCCTGAACATACCCCTAGAAAAATTGATCGGCTGCAGCACTCCAGACTTTTACTTCAACCCCGCCGATCGCCCACAGGTACTTGAGGCACTTGCTAAGGACGGATACCTCCAAAACTACGAACTCCACTGCAAAAAATCAGACGGCACCGCTTTCTGGGCGATGATCTCGGTTCAGTCGCTGGTGTTTAACGGGCAGCAGACGGCATTGTGCGCCTTGTACGACCTCACCCAGCGCAAGGAAGCAGAAAAAACCCTCCAAGAGAGCGAAAAGCGTCTGCGCCGCCAGAGTTTGGCCTTGTTGCAGCTAGGTAGGCAGAGGACTCTCAACAGCGGTGCGCTGAATGTGGGAATTCGCGAAATTACCGAGGCTGCAGCCCGGACTTTGGATGTCGAAAAAGTCAGCGTCTGGCTTTACAACCACGGAAGATTTGGAAATCGCTACCCCAGCGATCCCCAGCTAAATTTTACGGAGAGAGTGCTCGCCCACAACCAAACAGAGGCAATCGAGACAGATACCGCTGCCCCAGAGCAACACGAGGGGGCTAATCATTCTAAGTTTAAAATCCCCAACCTCAAATTAGTTTGTCTCGACGTGTACGATCGCACCCAGGAGAATCATTTGAGCCGGGATTCCATATCCGCAAGCGATTTAAATTTATCAATTTTAGATGTTGAAGGCGACGCACCCCGCGAAAATTTGCGATCGGACAATGGTTTAGAACCTACGACAAAGACTCAAAACTCTCTACAAACAAATTTGTCCCGCTCATCTTCCCTAGGCGAACATTCCGATGTGCAGACAAATCCCAGCAAGCCGAATTCATCCATATTAAATGTAGCAATTAGGCTCGGCGGGCAGATCGTGGGCATCCTCTCTCTCGAACATATCGGCGCGCCCCGCCAGTGGGCTCTGGAGGAACGCACCTTCGCTGATTCTTTGGCAAATTTGGTAGCGCTGGCGATCGAAGGATTTGAGCGCCAGCGGGCTCAGGAAGCACTCTCCAAAGCCAAAGCGCAGCTAGAAATGACCGTCGATCAGCGCACCGCTCAACTCACCGCCGCCAATAAACTGCTCCGCATCGAAATTGCCGAGCGCAAAAGAGCCGAAATAGCTTTGCAAGAAGCCTTACACAAAGCTGAAGCAGCTTCGAGAGCTAAAAGCACTTTTTTAGCCAACATGAGCCACGAGCTGCGGACGCCGCTCAACGCGATTATCGGTTACAGCGAAATGCTACAAGAAGAAGCACGGGAATCGGGACTCGAAGAGATCGTTCCCGACACCCAAAAAATTTATAACGCCGGCAAACACTTGCTGACTTTAATTAACGATATTCTAGACCTTTCTAAGATAGAAGCCGGTCGGATGGAGCTTTATTTAGAAAAATTTGACCTCAGTAATTTAATAGAAGAAGTCGTTGCAACTTTGCACCCTTTGGTCGAAAAAAATCACAATCAATTGCAAGTTTCTTGCTCGGACAATTTGGGAGTGATGTATGCTGATTTGACCAAAGTCAGGCAAATTTTGTTCAATTTGCTCTCGAATGCCCTGAAGTTTACCGAAGGTGGAACGGTGCTGTTGAGCGCGACTCGCGAACCCGCAGGCGACAGCGATTGGGTTTATTTACAGGTATCTGATACGGGGATTGGAATGTCGGCAGAACAGCAGCAGGGTTTGTTTCAACCTTTTATTCAAGGGGACGCTTCGACTACTCGCAAGTACGGCGGCACCGGTTTAGGATTGGCCATTAGCCGCTTGTTTTGCCAGATGATGGGCGGCGATATTACTGTTGAGAGTGAGTTGGATGTTGGCTCTACTTTTACGGTTCATTTAAATGCCAAAGTTGATATTAGTTAGAAACAAGTTGGGCAACTAGCAAGGTAGGGGATTTAAGGGATTTAACGGGTGGGAAATTTTCCCGGAATTGTGTACCGGATTTAACGGATAAAACGGATGGCAAAAGATGGAATAATTTCCCCCTTACCAATTTTCCAATTACCAATTACCCATTACCAATTACCCATTCCCTTTTTAATTGTGACACCGATCGCGATCGACCTCTGTTGTCGATCACACAGTAGCATTTTTTTTCAGCCTAGAATACCTATATTATTCCAAGATTGTCCTGCAGGCACGATCGGGCGCCTCGCTGCATTCACAAGTCCCACCTCAACCTAATTAAGGCGGTGGGGGGTTGCTTCCAGAAAGGCAATTTGGTAAAAGTAATGCTATGGTCGCGAAGCAGTAGAAGGCAAAATTTAACAGGAAATCAGGAAGTTTCAAAAGTCTCTGGACGCAGAAACACAATTCTGCTTTTTGCCTTCATACTGCTTCTACGGGCGAGATAGCACTGCTGCTGAAAGCAATGCACAATTTCTCAGAATCAAAGGAGTGCATCTACATGATTAAACCTTGCAGTCAACCGCTAAAAATAAACCCTTTTACTTGTTATCGCGATCCCGCTACAGGCAGGTGGACTACTGTAGTTACAAGTGTTCCAAACACTGGCGAAACAGACTCTAGTTTGAAAGCAGAAGCCGAAGGCGAAAACGAAGGTAAAGCAGAAACGATCGTTTCTGCTTCGCCTGCTGTCTCGGTGTCGAAAAAAGTCCTTTCTTTCTCCCTGCCTCCGTTTAAATACCGTGCCAAAAAATCTGCTGTTAGTGTCAGCAGGTAGCTATCGCAGGGGTCTAATCTAGTTTCCACGGTTAGTCCCCGGCGCTCGCCCAATAAAAAAACGAACTTACCCATAGCCTAAACTGCTAAAAAGCGATATACTGGCAGAAAACTTTCTCCTTCAATATCCGTGAAGTATTTGCTCGATCGCTGCCTCCACTTTGTATGGACAGACCGACCAATTCGCCAGCGGGGAACAATCATCGTTGCTATCCCCATTATTTTTCTGTTTGCTTCACTGCTAGCAATTGCACGCCTCCGGCAGATTACCATACAGATAAGAGAACGAGCAGATACTAATAGGGCAATACTTCAGGAAACTAACCGCTTGTTAACCCTCGTGGTAGATGCGGAAACGGGCATTCGAGGTTACGGGTTGACGAAGCGCCGCGCATTTCTCTCACCCTACTTAGAAGCCAAGAAGAGTTTGCCTCCGCTGCTGGCTGAACTCAAGGTTATGGTAGAAGAAAATACACTGCAAGCTCAGCGATTTGAAGATATCAAAAAAAGTACCGAACAGCATATAAATTTCTTGCAAAACACTTTGAATAAGCTCGACAGTTCGGCAACAAGCGTGCCGTCGCCGGAAATAATTGAGGTGTTCACTCAAGGCAAATTGAGGAGGGATAACCTGCGTGCAAAAATTAATGTGTTTGCTAATGCAGGCGAAGCCTACCAGAAAGCTCTAGATCGGCAAAGACGGGGTTTGATAGATTTCACTAATTTTGTGCAAGTTGCTGGTTTGCTTTGCGGCTGTTTTGGTGCCGGGGCTTCCTGGTATTTATTTGATGGTTTAGAGAAGGAATTGAGGAAGCGGGAAGCAGGCTTGGAAGAAAGTAAAAGTCGCATTCAAGCTGTGGTAGACAATGCGGCTGACGGGATTATCACTTTGGACGCACGGGGAAATATTGAGTCTTTTAATAGGGCAGCAGAAAAGATTTTTGGCGAGAAAGCCGATCGAATAATTGGCTCTAACTTGCGGCAACTGATAGCTCAACCCCAGCCTTACAGCACCGTGGGGGATTATTCGGTAGAATATTTTGTGTTACATCCAGATACTACGCTGAAGACATACCAACAAGAAACAGTTGGTATTCGCAGCGACGGCACGAAGTTTCCGATGGAGTTGGCAGTCAGCGAAATGCGTCTGGCAAATCAACACTTGTTTATTGCGATTTGCCGCGATGCCAGAGGACGCAAACAAGCCGAGGAAACTCTGCGAAAGCAAGCGCAAATGCTGGATTTGGCCAACGATACGATCGCGGTACTAGACTTGAATGGAGCGATTTCTTATTGGAATTTAGGGGCCAAGTGGCTCTACGGGTGGCGGAAGTCGCAAGCAGTAGGAAAAAATATTCACAAGCTTTTACAAACAGAATGGGTTCAACCTTTTGAGGCAATTCAAAAAGTATTTTTCGAGAAGGGTTCTTGGCAAGGAGAACTGGTGCGAACTAAGAAAGACGGGACAAAAATAACGGTGGCCAGCCGGTGGACTTTGCAGCGCGACGAGCAAGATCGACCGATCGCTATTTTGGAAATCAGCAACGATATTAGCGATCGCAAACGCTCAGAAATTGCTTTGGCCCAAAGCGCCCAGCGGTTTCGCGCTACTTTTGAGCAGGCGGCAGTCGGCATGGTTCAAAAGACTGTGGAAGGCAAATTTCTGTTAGTCAATCAAAAACTTTGCGAAATTTTGGGCTACAGCCGGCAAGAATTGGTTGAGAAAAGATTTCAGGAGATTACTTGGCCGGGAGATTTGGCAAGCGAATTGGAACTTTTGCGCCAATTGTTAGCAGCAGAAGTTGAAAATTACTCTTTGGAAAAGCGCTACATCCGCAAAGACGGAGAGTTGGTGTGGGCGAACTTAACGGTTTCGCTGCTGCGAGAACAAAATGGCACTCAATTTCTGATGGGTGTGGTAGAAGATATTAGGGAACGCAAACAAGCTGAGGAATCACTGCGGTTGCGCGCTGAAGAATTGAGTTGGACAGCGCAGATGCTGGCTCAAACGACGAATGTTTTAAGAAAGCGGAATCAAGAATTAGACCAGTTTGCTTATGTAGTTTCTCACGATTTGAAAGCGCCGCTCAGGGCGATCGCCAATCTCAGCAGTTGGATAGAAGAAGACCTCAGCGAGTCAATGACAGAGGATACTCTGCACCAAATGAACCTGCTGCGCGGCAGAGTTCACAGGATGGAAGGTTTGATTGAGGGACTGCTGCAATATTCCCGCGTCGGACGGATTCAAGTGCCTTCGGAAATGGTAAAAGTTGAGAATTTATTAGCCGAAATTATTGATTCGTTGGCGCCACCGTCTGAATTTGAGGTTAAAGTGGCACCGGGAATGCCAACTTTCGTGACCGAAAAATTGCCGCTACAGCAGGTTTTTTCTAATTTAATTAGCAACGCAATTAAGCACAACCGAGCTGAATCGGGTCACGTAAAAATATCGGTTAAAGAGTTAGATGATTTTTACGAGTTTTCTGTAGAGGATGACGGGCCGGGAATTGCTCCTCAATATCACGATAAAGTTTTTGTGATTTTTCAGACCTTGGAAGCTCGCGATAAAGTTGAAAATACTGGGATTGGTTTGTCGCTGGTGAAGAAAATTGTCGAAGGTCAAGGGGGCAGTATTTCCCTAGAATCTGCCGAAGGTGAGGGAGCAACTTTTCGGTTTACTTGGCCGAAGCAACCTATTAGCCAAGACGGAAAGTGAAACAACTTTAAAGGTAGGATGTTTAGGAATCAGAATTAAATAACTTCCACTCTTGAAAGTGGGATGGGCGTCCCGCCCGTCCACTCATGACGGGCG
>NZ_JAUBRP010000096.1:0-21199 GCF_036701935.1 Microcoleus sp. M2_D5
CCACAAACTTGTGGAAGTTATTTAATTCTCATTCCTTAGCAGTCATTTGTTATTAGTTTATGGAACCTAAAATTTTACAGCAGTTACTCGAATCAGTTGCCACTGGCGATATTAGCCCGATCGCCGCTTTGGATAAATTAAAGCATTTTGACTTTGAACAAGTCGGCGATTTTGCCAAAATTGACCACCACCGCACTCTCAGAACGGGTTTTCCTGAAGTAATCTGGGGCCCGGGGAAAACGCCCGACCAAATTGTTGAAATTATCGAGGCGATGCGCGGGCGAAATTCGGCGGTGATGGCGACACGAATCGAACCGGAAGTTTTCGAGCAATTGCAACAAAAAATACCCGATTTGTGCTACTACCAAAAGGCTCGAATTTGTGCAATTTCTGCTAATTTCCCAACTCCGCAGCATCCGGGTACTGTGACTATTATCAGTGCGGGAACGGCGGATTTACCTGTAGCGGAAGAAGCGGCAGTTACTGCGGAACTTTGCGGTTTTCAGGTGCGGCGTTTGTGGGATGTCGGAGTTGCCGGCATTCACCGCTTGCTGAGCAACCGACACGTGATTGCTGACGCTGATGTGTTGATTGCGGTGGCGGGCATGGAAGGTGCTTTGGCGAGTGTGGTTGCGGGTTTGGCAGATTGTCCGGTAATTGCTGTGCCGACGAGTGTGGGTTACGGCGCGAGTTTTGGCGGGATTGCTCCTCTTTTAACTATGCTCAATTCTTGTGCGGCTGGTGTGGGTGTGGTGAATATTGATAATGGGTTTGGGGCGGCGATTTTGGCTTGTCAAATTCTCAGAAGTGCTGGCAGAGTGGGGAAAATCGGAGAGGGGGAAAATGGGAGAGAGGGGGAATAGTTACAAACCCCCTCTATCAGATAAGACTAAGGCCAACTGTCACAGGACGATCGATTTTTAGGGTGCATCTTGCACCATTCTCAAGAACAGGCTTTTCGGCCTGTTCCACAAAGAGTGAGTTTTCTTGTGGGGAGTAGGGGTTGGGCAGGAGAGCCCGCCCGTAAAAAACCTAATTGAAAATGGTGCAACATCTCAGGTGCGTCAGACTCCGTTATTGAAATATTCTTGAAGATTTCGGGTAGTAGAGCACCTTACTATATATGCCACTGGCGTCCAGGACTGCCAGACTCGGCGGTTGAAACCATGTCTAAACTTGCCTCTCGTCCCAGCAGAGGGCGACTAAAAAATACAGGAGGTATCATTAAAGCCGGGTTTGATATTACTTGCTAGCCAGCCAAACCGGATAAGCAGAAGAATCCTCAGCTTTTAACTTTTGCGCCTGATAACTCTTGCTAGTCCAACTAGCTACTGTTTGCAGGTTTTCTGTCAAAGAACTTTCGCTGCCAAATGCTTCAAATCCCAAAGTCCACCACGCGCTGCCGTTAATGTTCAACTGAGTAAGTTCCACGGTGCAACCTTGAGGAATGGGGGCTTCTACTGGCACTGACATTACCGCACCCGACTCCGAAACGTGGTAAAGACGCTGCGCTCGCTTTTTCTTGACTCCCACCCACTTTCCTGTCGCCAAAATATCCGCCGGTATCGGCGCCATTGTGTCCGCACAAACCCACTTCAGCCACTTTTCGGCTTTGCCTTCCCAGCGGTTGCCGAAGGGCATTGTCCCCAACTCTCCCTGACGCCACTTTACCTCCAAGGTTTTCCCACGCAGCTTCACTCCTAAGTAGTCGCAGCTTGGTACTAGCAAATATATGTCTTCCCGCTCTTCGGGAGGCGAAAGATACGTGCCGAGACTCTCGCTTCCAAACCATTGATTGATTGATTTTGGCAGTGCACCGCTATAAAACCACCGCATTTCCAGACTGGCCCGCATAAATTTTTCCTCCGTTCCACAATTTTCGTCAAACCCAGACTGGATTTGCCATACACCATCGACTTTTGTGCCTCTCCACTCTATCCTCCCCCCTCTGGGGCCCAGAGTCTACCCACAGTCCTACCATTTTAGATTTTAGATTTTAGATTTTAGATTTGGGAAAGACTGACTATATAAGGGTTTAGAGCTTGCCTACCGTTGCATTTTTTTTTTAACTGGTGTCAGATCGGGGTATTTAAAAAAAATTTCTCACAATCCTTTACATATCTTCACAAGTCTGTTACATTTAGTTACAGTACACTAAAAACCATTTAGGAAAAAAAACATGAGTAACAGAGGCTTAATGCTGGACGACCAAGGCAAAATGAACAATTTTGCGATCGAGCCGCAAGTATACGTCGATGACGAACCCCGCACCGGCTTTACTCCCTACGCAGAACGCTTAAACGGCCGCCTTGCCATGATTGGCTTTGTTTCTCTCTTGGCTTTAGAAGTTTCGACCAAGCACGGGCTGATTAGCTGGCTGACTCACCTGTAATGATTTTGTTAACAATTAAACTATCTGGCTATGGATCGCTGGCGTTACACAAACAGCGATCCATAGCTTAACTATTTTTAGGGGCAAGGTTTGGTGAGACAATTAAAATTAAATATTTTACTGTTACCCTACCCGTAAAAAGAATGCTCAAACGAATTGCGGCAATACTTCTGGTGGTTCTAAGCCTCACCTTGACAGGTTGTGTGTCTAAAGTCACCGGACTCAAAAGCTACGTTGATACTGGCGACGGCTATCAATTTCTCTATCCTAACGGCTGGCTGCCGATCGCGGTTTCTAACGGGCCCGATGTGGTGTTCCGCGATTTGATTCAGCAAACCGAGAATGTCAGCGTGGTAATCAGTCCAGTCGGGAAAGACAAGACTCTCTTCGATTTGGGATCGCCGACGGATGTGGGATACAAGCTCAGCAAAAGTGCGATCGCCCCGGCTGATTCGGGCCGCGAAGCTGAATTAGTCAATGCAGAAGCTCGTGAATCGCGATCGAAAAACTATTACATTTTAGAATACGCCGTTAAGTTGCCAAACCAAGAACGCCACAACTTAGCGAGTGTAGCAGTCAGCCGCGGCAAACTTTTTACCCTTAACGTTTCCACTACCGAAGAACGCTGGCCAAAGGTAAAAGAAGCTTTTGAGAAAGTTGTTAAATCTTTCTCTGTTTATTAGTAGGTTAAAAAGTAGTAGGGAATTGGAATAGGGCGCAGGTCATTGGAGATGAGGAATATTTTAGTTGATTTTTCTTTCTTCTTCCTTCTTCCTTCTTCCTTCTTCCTTCTCATCTCTTCCTTCTTCCTTCTTAACTTATGAAAATTCCAAATTTTGTATTAGCTTCAGCTTCTCCTGCCCGCCGCCGCCTGCTAGAAAATGCTGGCATTCAAGCTGTGATTTGCCCCAGCGACTTTGATGAAGGGCAAATACAAATGAAAGATGCCACTAATTTAGTGCAGGTTTTAGCAGAGGGAAAAGCTGAGGCTGTAGCTAAGTTTTTACTGGCTAATTCTCACCCCCAAATCTCCAATCCCAAAGCGTGTTTGGTGTTGGGATGCGATTCAATTTTGCTCATAGATGGCGAAATTCACGGCAAACCCAAGGATGCGGAAGAAGCAGTCTCGCGCTGGCATAAAATGCGCGGTAAGGTGGGCGAACTGTATACGGGTCATGCTTTGATTGATACTAGATTCGATGACTTGGATGAGGCAATGTCTCGATCGAGCATTCGCTGTCAAGTTACAAAAGTTCATTTTGCGGAAGTTACCTCGCGCCAAATTGCGGCTTACGTCGCTACCGGAGAACCCTTGCAATGTGCAGGCTGTTTTGCACTGGAAGGTAAAGGCGGCTTTTTTGTGGAACAAATCGAAGGATGTCACACAAATGTGATTGGTTTGAGCTTACCTCTGCTGCGGCAAATGCTCACCGAAATGGGATATGATGTGGCGGATTTCTGGCAATCTTAAAGATTAGACACCTCCAACAAACAAATTACCCGGCTTATGCACATCGGGTTGGCGGGCGAGACGCCCACCCCACAAGAAAGTTTGTTTTGTGGGGTGGGGGTCTCGCCCGCCCTTGAGTTTATATTTTGGAGATGTCTATTGTAGGGTGCGGATTATCCAAGGGCGATCGTCCCGTCAGACACAGAGGTAAACTGAAGTTGACTCGGCGAAACATCCTTCACCAAACCCAAGATATTGCCGCTGCTAGCTTCCCGAATCACCGTCGCCTTAGTATTTAAAATTCTAAAATCCAGAGTTCGAGGAATTCCCGGAGGAAAAGGCCCGCTGCTGTCATAATCTCTGGCATCACCAATTGTTAAAAACCTTTCGCTCAAAACAATATCATTTTGCGTCAATCCAGACGCCAATCCAATTACATCACCTTCAGCCGGATTGTAATCGAGAATAAAATCTGCAGTCACTTCATCAACATCAAAATTGCCGCTAGGAGGCGGTTGCAGCGAACCAATTTCCCCCGAAGTGGCTCCCACTTCTGTGCGGAGGACAAACAAATCTGCGCCTTCACTTCCCCAAAGTCTATCAATTCCAGCATCACCTATTATAGTATCATTTCCACTATCTCCTACTAAAGCATCATTCCCTTTACCGCCGCGAATAAAGTCATTTGCCGTGCCTCCATAAACGTAGTCATTATCTTGATCTCCGCTGACAAAATCGCTGCCACATTCTCCATAAAGAATGTCAAAATCTTGGCCGCCGCGAATAGTATCGCTGCCACAACCCCCGATTAAAGTATCTGTGCCGCTGTTACCGTTCATCAGTTCCGCACCACCGGAACCTCTGACAAAATCGTTACCCGCTAAAGCCCGCAAACCTCCGGGAGTATTCCGCAGAATTCCATTGGCTAATTGAACTGCGTCGTCATTGGGAGTTAAGTCAAAAAAGTTGGGGTCGCTGCCTGGATTTGGCAATGGCCCGGTGAGTAATTTGGTGTTTGGGGGATCGGCAATAATTGGATCTGAATTTTCAGATAATGCTTTAATTTCTCCGAGATTTGTTTCTAACATCCTAAGTTTCTCCTTGTTTGATGGACTTTGTTGACCGAAACCATCCAGGATACCCGCCACGTGATTCATCCGTCCAGAAATAAAAAACCTGTATCCGATACACAAGCCCCCGAATTTATCCGTGGGGTCGCCTCTAAAATCTAAAATCTAAAATCTAAAATCGATTGACCTTCTGATTTTAACAAAGGTTTCAATTAAGAAATCTGCGGGAATTTGGGGTGAAAATAATCAAATTATTGTCAAAATTGCTGTCAATCTTTATTCAACAAGCATAGCTTATTGACACCAATCTGCACGTCCAAATCCGCAAATATTTTGAACTGTGTACCAATAATTCTGGGGATCGCGTACTCTATTACCCGTCAGCAGTCAGCGTGGGAAAACCCAGAGACTGCTAATTGTCATGAAACCTTGAGTTAAGTCAGGAATAATTAATATGCTAGACACTGCGATCGAATCTATTCAAGCCAGAGAAATCCTCGACTCCCGCGGCCGCCCCACCATCGAAGCTGAAGTTTACCTAGCCAACGGCGTTGTGGGGCTCGCCCAAGTCCCCAGCGGCGCATCTACAGGCTCTTTTGAAGCCCACGAACTCCGCGACGACGACAAAAGCCGTTACGGCGGCAAAGGAGTCCTAAAAGCCGTCGCTAACGTCGAACACAAAATTGCCCCCGCTTTGGCTAATCTAGATGCGATCGACCAAGCGCTGGTAGACAAAACCATGATTGAGTTGGACGGTTCCCCGAACAAATCCCACCTCGGCGCAAATGCCATTCTCGGAGTCTCCTTAGCCACAGCAAAGGCTGCCGCCGAAACTTTAGGACTCCCCCTTTACCGCTACTTGGGCGGGCCCTTGGCGAACGTTTTGCCCGTGCCTTTGATGAACGTGATCAACGGGGGATCTCACGCTAACAATAATGTGGACATTCAAGAATTTATGATTGTCCCTGTGGGTGCGCCATCTTTTAAAGAAGCTTTACGCTGGGGTGCAGAGGTATTTGAATCCTTGAGTAAAGTCTTAAAAGCTGAAGGTTTGCTGACTGGTGTGGGTGATGAAGGCGGTTTTGCGCCTAATCTTAAATCCAATCAAGCAGCTTTGGATTTGTTGATTGCAGCTATTGAAAAAGCTGGCTACAAACCGGGTGAACAAGTTGCTTTGGCTTTGGATGTTGCTGCTAGCGAATTTTACAAAGATGGGCAGTATACTTACGACGGTGTGGCTCATTCGCCTGCCGAATTAATCGATTATTTGGATGGTTTGGTGAGTCAATATCCGATTGTTTCCATTGAAGATGGTTTGCATGAAGACGATTGGGACAGTTGGGTAGCGCTGACTGAGAAAATGGGCAGCAAAGTTCAATTGGTGGGTGACGATTTGTTTGTGACTAATCGGACGCGGCTGCAAAAAGGAATTGATTTGAAAGCTAGCAATTCGATTTTGATTAAGCTGAATCAAATTGGTTCTTTGACGGAGACTTTGGATACGATCGACCTCGGCAAACGGAACAGCTATCGATCGATCATCAGCCACCGTTCCGGTGAAACTGAAGATACCACCATTGCCGATTTAGCGGTAGCGACTCGCGCCGGCCAAATCAAGACTGGTTCTTTGTGTCGCAGCGAACGAGTTGCCAAATACAACCGTTTATTGCGGATTGAAGACCAATTGGGCGATCGGGCAATTTATGCAGGCTCGATCGGTTACGGGCCCAAATAACACTTGGTAATCGGGCATCGGCCAAACAGGGCATCGGGCATCGGCCAAACAGGGCATCGGCCAAACAGGGCATCGAGAATCGGGAATTTACATCCTGTAGGGGCGGGTTTTACCAGAAATAATTGCCTAAAACCAACAATCTCGTAAACCCGCCCCCACCCATTACCAATGCCCCATGCCCCATGCCCCATGCCCCATGCCCAATAATTAAGGATAGAAAGCCAATTGAGGCAAACCCAAAGTTTCTTCCCAACCCATCATCAAGTTCATGCACTGGATGCCTTGACCGGCTTGTCCCTTAATTAAATTGTCGATCGCCGATAGCACAATCACCCTGTCAGTACGCGGATCGACTTCCACACCGATGTAACACAGATTTGTGCCGCAAGCCCATTTTGTTTGCGGATAAACTCCAGCCGGTAACACTTTTACCCAAGGAGAATTGCGGTAAAAAGCGCTGAAAATTGTGATTAAATCTTCCCGCACCAAACCCGGATCGCGCAAAGTTGCGTACACAGTCGCCAGAATTCCCCGCACCATCGGAATTAGGTGGGGAGTAAACTGAACTTTAATATCGTGTCCCGCTAAATCGCTGCAAATTTGCTCGATTTCTGGCGTGTGGCGGTGGCGGCCAACGCCGTAAGCGCCCAGAGAACCCTCTGCTTCAGCCAACAACAGATTAACTTCGGCTTTGCGGCCCCCTCCCGAAGCACCGGATTTGGCGTCGATAATTGCGGTTTCTGGCACGATGAGACCTTGTTTGAGCAAAGGTGCCAGGGCTAACAAACTAGCAGTGACGTAGCAGCCGGCACAGCCTACTAACTGAGCGTCTTTAATTCGATCGCGGTACAATTCTGGCAAACCGTAAACAGCCGTTGCAGCTAAAGCAGAGTCCGATCGCTCGCCCCCGTACCAAGCTTTGTAAGTTTCCAGATTTTCAAATCTGTAGTCAGCCGACAAATCCAAGACTTTGCAGCCTTTTTCGATCAGCGTCGGTGCCATTTTGCAAGCTAAACCGTTCGGCAGCGACAGAAACACAACTTCGCATTTTGCCGCTATTTGGTCTAGGTCGATCGCCTCTACTGTCAAATCAATGCAGTTAGTCAGGTGCGGATAAAGGCTGGAAAAAGGTTTTCCCGCACTGCTATCCCCGCCCAAATAGACTACTTCAGCCGCTGGGTGATCTGCCAGCAGTCGCACAAGTTGCACGCCGCCGTACCCTGAAGCGCCGATAATTCCTACAGGCACACGTCCAACATCTCCCATTTTCCTTTATCCCCTCAGCCGTTGAAGTCAAAAACGCTTGAACTTTTGCTGCATTGTAGTACCAAACGCCAACTTTGGTGATAAAGAATTGTGTTGTTTTGTTTTGGAGGTGCATTTTTGTTAATTTTCGGCTGTTTGACACCGCCCAAAACCCATACAAAGCCCTGGAACTCCCAAAGTTTTAGACCAAAGTTCCATCTTCCAGATTCACTGCGCTGCAAGTAAATCTAAAATCTAAAATCTAAAATCTAAAATCGACTGACCGATCGCCAAAACCCTAAAATTAACAAACGGATGTGCGATCGTGCTATAAAAAACTTACTTTAACCCATCCACAAACAGCAGATTGGGATTCTTCCCTCTTTCAACTGACTACTGACTAATGAATTCTTCCTATGGGCATAGTGGGTAGAAATCACCCAGCTACAGGCTGAAAGTATTGATAAATGGTAGGTACATGATAGTTGTAGAAAACGTATCAAAACAGTTTGGCAGTTTCCAAGCACTCGATCGGGTCAGCTTAGAAATTGAATCCGGTTCCCTAGTCGCATTGCTGGGCCCGTCTGGTTCCGGCAAGTCTACGCTGCTGCGGCTGATTGCCGGTTTAGAAATGCCCGACTCCGGCAAAATCTGGCTGACAGGCCAAGATGCGACCAATACTAGCGTCCAAGACCGCAAAATTGGGTTCGTGTTTCAGCACTACGCGCTATTCAAGCACATGACAGTGCGAAAAAACATCGCTTTCGGGATGCAAATTCAAAAAACACCGCCCGCGAAAGTCAAAGCGCGGGTAGAAGAATTGTTGAATTTAGTGCAATTGGCAGGATTGGGCGATAGATACCCGTCGCAACTTTCAGGAGGCCAGCGGCAGCGGGTGGCCCTCGCCAGAGCCCTAGCTGTGGAACCGAAAGTGTTACTGCTAGACGAACCTTTTGGAGCTCTCGATGCCAAAGTTCGCAAAGATTTGCGCGCGTGGTTGCGGCGACTGCACGACGAAGTTCACGTTACTACAGTCTTTGTGACGCACGATCAAGAAGAAGCGATGGAAGTTGCCGATCGAATTACAGTAATGAATAAAGGTAAAATCGAACAAGTCGGCACACCCGCAGAAATTTACGACCATCCCGCTAGTGCCTTCGTAATGAGTTTTATCGGCCCCGTCAATGTCTTGCCCAGCAGTTCAAGAATGTTTCAAGACAACGGCTTTGACTCAGCCAACCCAGAGATTTTCTTGCGCCCTCACGACGTAGTAATTGAAACTACAGAAAATAGTGCAACAGTGCCTGCAAGAATCAGTCGCTTGATTCATTTGGGATGGGAAATTCAGGTAGAATTAACCTTAGATGACGGTCAAGTAGTAAACGCTAATTTGACTAGAGAAAGATTCGATAGCTTGAACTTGCAGCCCCAGCAAAGAGTCTTCGTAAAGCCAAAAGATGCCAAGTCCTTTCCACTTTTTTATTCCATCTAAGGAGCGCGAATTAAATAACTTACAATTTTAATTGTTATTGTGGGATGGGCGTCCCGCCCGTCATGAGTGGACGGGCTATAAGAGCCCATCCCACTTTTAAGAGTGGAAGTTATTTAATTCTCATTCCTAAGATCGATTCTGAAAACTCAAGCTAAATTTAGATTGGATACTGCCTTTCCAAGGATGTGGCGCGGTGCGGTGTCTCTACAAAAAAATCTAGGGACACGGCACCGCGCCGTGTCCCTAATCTTTTATACTGACAACTGTCCGCTGACTACTGCGCGCTGAGTTAGTCTTTAATTTTGCTGACAGCTTTTTTGACTTGTTGCTCAAAGGATGTAGCTTGTGTATTGGAAGGATTTTTCATTTTTTCAATGTCAGCGTCTCCCTGAACTTCGTTGGGTCCTTTGCTGGCTTTTTCTTGAGTTTCTTCCAAGGACATTGGTTTTTTCAGTACAGCTTCTTGAGATTCTTTTTCAATCCCTAAAAGTTTGTCTTCACCTTTGGTGGGGCTGCTAGTAACTGCAAAAGCCGGGAAAGCATTAGAAACAAACATCAAAGCACAAAAACAAACAGCTATTAAAGTGCGGACTAAACGCTTGGCAGGGAAGTTAAAGCTGATAAAAGACATACAATTTCTCCGTTTTTAGAAGTTTTGATCGCTAAGATTGTTAACAGGCTGAAGCTCACTCAAATTCTGCACAACCTTTAACTCAAGTTTGAGAAGAGCAACCGTTGCTTTCTTTCAAATTGAGCTAACATATTATATTTAGCTGAAAAAGCTGGTAATTGAAATCCTTCTCAGGGAATATTTCTAGTTGACAGGAGTCGATCGCCCCAAGACATTTATGTAGAAGGCACTTGTGTAGAATCACAAAAATTCTCTATAAGTGCCTTCGGATGCGCCTCACATAGCGGTATCAATGTCAGTAACTGGTTTGATCGTGGGGTGGGGGCGGGTGTATTTAGCCTGTTTGCAATGTGAGAGGGCGCTGGAGTGAACCCGCAGAGCGGTTTGTTGAAAATGTTGCAAGATATTGAGATGCGATCGACTATCCACTGACTAATGACTAATAACTAATGGCTGCTGCTGTCGCACGGGAACTTGAAATTTTGCTAGATAAGTTTTAATTTCTCCTACACTGAGTTGCCCGTAATGCAGCAGGGAAGCTAGCAGTGCAGCTTCTGCTTTGCCCTGTGTCACGGCTTCGTAGATGTGGTGACAGTTGCCGGCGCCGCCGGAAGCAATGACGGGAATTTCGACCATTTCGGCAATGCTGCGAGTTAATTCCAAATCGTAACCGGCTTGAGTGCCGTCCGAGTCCATGCTTGTCACCAGAATTTCCCCCGCGCCGCGCTGTTCGGCTTCCTTGGCCCAGGCGATCGCATCTTTTCCGGTATTTTCTCGCCCGCCGCGCACGTACACGTCCCAACCAGGATTATCCGCATCTTGCCGTTTGCGAGCGTCGATCGCCACTACAATGCACTGATTGCCAAATCGATCGCTGGCTTTGTCAATTAAACTCGGATCGCGCACCGCAGCCGAATTAATACTCACCTTATCAGCGCCCGCCCTCAACAAACTTTTAATTGTGTCTAAGGATTGGATGCCGCCGCCCACCGTCAAAGGGATAAATACTCGATCTGCCGTTCGGTACACCACATCGATCATAATATTCCGGTCTTCGTGAGTCGCCGTAATGTCCAGAAACACCAACTCGTCAGCACCCGCATCATTGTAAACCTGAGCCATTTCTACCGGATCGCCAGCATCCTGAAGGTTGACAAAATTGACACCTTTGACCACGCGACCGGCTTTCACATCCAGACAAGGCAAAATTCTTTTCGACAACATAAAATTCTCGTATTTCCAACTTATTGACCGCCGCAGCGAGGAAAAGGCTTTGTTGATATCTTCAAAAACCCGAAGTTAAGCAACAAATCTTAAAGATAACTTGTGTTTAACAATTCTCGATCGGAGCCGGAGATCCATTTTTCAATTTTTTTAGGCCCCGTTAGTCTAAATAAAATTTGGCGGGCAGTGGGAGTTGTCAAATTAGGTAGAATATTGGTAGATAGTTATATTTTCAGCAAAAAAGCACCAAATTTAACTCCCCAGATAGAACTGTGGGGTGAAAAATATGACAATTTCGCTTATGATCGAACCATAACTACCTTTGCTGGCGATCGAATTGTGGTTCGGCAATCCTGTATGGTTTGGTGCATCGACGATCGACTAAACAATTTTAGATTAGAGAACGGCCGATTTGAGGTTTTTTAGCAGCAATCTCAGTCATAGGCCGCGCGGTAAAGTTAAAATTTAAAGTTTAAAACCTCAAACCGGTTGACTTGATGTCGTTTTTAGGGCTGTGGTGACTTTGCAAGCCAATCCACATTTGGTACTTCGTACAGAGAAAAGCGGCAATCGCTACTTGCCGCTCTCCGGCAGCAATTGCTGGACAGTAGGGCGGAGCGATGACAATAATTTTGTACTGACCGATCGCTGGATTTCCCGTAATCACGCGATGTTACAGCAAATGGAGACAGGAGAGTTCTACCTGATCGACTTGGGCAGCCGCAATGGTTCCTTTGTCAACGGGCGGCGGGTCAGTATTCCTGTCACTCTCAGAAATGGCGATCGAATTATTTTCGGTCAAACCGAATTGGACTTCTACAACCCAACCGCCGGCCACCGACACGATCCAATACACGAGACAGACTCTGAAGATTTTACGGCGACTTTGACCGTGCGTAGCCTGATTAGCGTCATGGTAATGGACATCCGAGACTTTACAGTTTTGACTAGGCAGCTAGACGAAACCCTCCTCTCGGAAGTCATCGGCAATTGGTTCCGCAAAGCAGGACAGATCATTCGCGAACACGGCAGTTGGGTGGACAAATACATCGGCGATGCCATCATGGCAGTCTGGTTCCACAAAACCAGCGGTGTCAGCAGCGAGGAAATGATGCGGATTTGCCAAGCTTTGAGCGAACTGCACAAGGCAACAGACGAACTCAGCAGCCGTTACCCCCTGCCTTTTCCTTTGCGAGTCGGGGCCGGCATCAATACCGGTTATGCAATGGTGGGAAATTCTGGCAGCAGCGACCGATCGGACTATACTGCCTTGGGAGATACTGTAAACGCAGCATTTCGCCTGGAATCTTGCACTAAGCAAATCGGCAAGGATATCGCTGTGGGAGAAACTACCTACCAATATCTGACGCAATTAGGGGCCCAGGGCGCTTTCGAGCAGCACACCGTTGCTTTAAAGGGTTACGACCATCCCACCGTGACTTACGGCGGTACTTATGCTGACTTGAACGCTTTTCTCAAAACGAAAGGAAAAAGTTCTTGATAGCTAGAAAAGTGGGTGCGGGGCAAAAATTAACCCTTTAAAATCGCAGTCCGAGTTTTTAATTTGGAGTGCCTTTGATAAACTTGCCTGCGATGCTTAAGACTCAGCCATTACCATATATAATCTGCGTTGTCAATACCCCAAGGGAAAGTTTATAACAGCCCTCTACCTATTGCGGATTTATCTGAAAAACTGCATAAGCAAAATGGTAGTCTCTACATAAATGCTGTGTATGAAATTGGGAGACAAAACTTCATGAAACGATTGGGTCGTCTATTGGCAGTATTGGGCTTAGTGCTGGGCTGCTTTGCATGGGCTGGAGACCAAAGCGCGATCGCGGCGTCATTAAGCCGTATCGTCTTGCCATCATCCTCGCTCCTAGCAGTTGAAGCTCCGGCTAGAACCAATCGCGCCGATGAGAAGCTTGCCACAGAATACGGCAAAAAACTTGATTTGAACAACAGCGCCGTCCGGGACTTTCGGGAATTTCGAGGGTTGTATCCCACTTTAGCTCGACTAATTATTAAGAATGCTCCTTACGAAAATGTTGAGGACGTACTCAATATTTCAGACTTGACGGAAGCTCAGAAAAAACTGCTGCAAGCTAACATGGACAAATTCACCGTAACTGATGTTGAATCAGTCTTTATTGAAGGAGACAACCGGTTGAATAATGGTCTCTACGACTAGGTAGCAGCGGGTCTCATTTGAAGGCAGAAGTCATTGGGCAGAAGGCAAACGGCCGAAAGAAAAGATTTTTTTCTACAGGCTGATGACTTCTGCCTTTAATTTCTCAAAACTTACTTTCAACCACCATTGGGCAAAAGCCGACCCAAATTCGCTAGATTGAAATAAGCGGGTTCCCCTGATTCATCTAAAATCTAAAATCTAACATCTAAAATCTAAAATCCCTTGACTGACATTAGTTCAAGTCCCCAGATTCATCTGTAGACTCAATTGTAAAATCTAAAATCTAAAATCTAAAATTGACTGGCGGCAGACTTATGACTGACAAATTTGACGTATTGGTAATAGGTGCTGGCGCGGCGGGTTTGTACACAGCACTCTGCCTGCCAGAGCATTTACAGGTGGGCTTGATCAATAAAAATACCCTACCTGTTTCTGCCAGCGATTGGGCTCAAGGAGGGATTGCGGCGGCGATCGCCCCTGAAGATTCCGCAGCGCTGCACGTTCAGGATACACTGGCTGCGGGAGCCGGTCTTTGCGATTTGGAGGCGGTGAAATTTTTAGTCGAGGAAGCTGGTGCTTGCATTGACTCCCTGGTGAAAATGGGCGTTGCATTCGATCGCACCGGCCCCGATTTAGCCCTCACCCTAGAAGCCGCCCACTCCCGCCGCCGAGTTCTCCACGCCGCCGACACTACGGGCAAAGCCGTAATCAGTACGCTGACAGCAAAAGTATTGAGCCGCAAAAACATTCAACTCGTATCCCCTGCCTTCGCTTTGAGTCTGTGGCTAGACGAAACCGGGCGCTGCCAGGGGATTAGCTCGATTTGCGGCTCACAAGTCAAGTGGCTGCAGGCAAAAGCCGTGGTGCTGGCGACAGGCGGCGGCGGACAGGTTTTTGCTCAAACGACCAATCCGTCGGTAAGTACCGGAGACGGGGTGGCAATTGCGTGGCGCGCCGGGGCCCTGCTGCGAGACTTAGAATTTGTGCAGTTTCACCCGACGGCACTCAGCAAAGCTGGCGCGCCTCGGTTTCTCATTAGCGAAGCGGTGCGGGGAGAAGGAGCTCATTTGGTTGACAGTAAGGGATATCGCTTTGCTTTTGACTCTCACCCCAGCGGGGAACTCGCCCCTAGGGATGTTGTCAGCCGCGCTATTTTCCGCCACTTGCAAAAGACGGGGGAACCTCATGTTTGGCTGGATTTGCGCCCGATTGCGGTCGATCGACTGCGCTACAGGTTTCCCAATATTATTCAAGTGTGCGCTGATTGGGGAATTGATATTTTTTCCGAATCGGTGCCGGTGACGCCTGCTGCCCATTACTGGATGGGAGGGATTGTGGCTGACAAGTTCAACCAAACTTCGATTCCGGGTTTGTACGCGGTGGGAGAAACTGCGAGCACGGGGGTACACGGTGCTAATCGGTTGGCGAGCAATTCGCTGCTGGAATGTCTGGTTTTTGGGGCGCAGATGGGACTTTTGCAGCTAGAAGGTGGAAAGCCCAAAACACTCACAGATGAGTTCGATGCCGGGGAAATCTTGGAAAAATCGATTTCTGAACAGGACATTGAGGCGATCGAAAGGTTGCGGGTTGAATTGCGGAATTTGGTGTGGCAGAGTGCGGGAATTTGCCGGGGACAGCGGGATTTGGAAAGGGCGATCGTCCAACTTGAGATTTGGCGGCAAGAATTTGCTTCCTTGCGTTTGAGTCAAACGCTTGATAATTTGCTGCCCGGACAAATGATTGATTTTTCCCCTGCTGAGGCCCAGAATAGCTCGATTTTGCGAAATTGGGGAGAAGTTGGGAATTTATTGGATATCGGCTATTTAATTGTCAAAAGTGCTGCGTTTCGCACCGAAAGTCGCGGCGGTCATTACCGAGTGGACTATCCCCTCACCGATCCGGATTGGTGCAGCCATACTTTAATTAAGCAATCCAATTGGTACAAATCTCCGCGAATAGAAGATTAAAAATTTATTCAAAATTTGGGGTCAGCGCGTTCCCGTACCGTCACTTTCGGGGTTCCCGTTCGGGGTTGGTTCGTATTTTTGGAGATTTCCAAACCTAGAGGTTGATGTCACTGTCCCAAGTCTGGGGGTCAATGGCGTCGGGATCTTGCCCGCGCTACGGGCTTTTGTGAAATTGCTAGCTGAGTTGCTGCCAAGTCGAGCCGCATTTGCGGTGCCGACTATATTCACTTGCAGGCAGACCGTCAGGGTTGCCGTTGTTGTGAGCTGAATCAAAGTACGCATAGTATTCACAGCCTTATTCCAATCACCGAAATAGATCCACGTCTGTACCACCTATTATATCTATCAATTTCCGTATTTCCACTGATATCTTTACATTTACTTTAATTAATTTTCGTAAGTTTACATAATTTTTTTTACATTAAGGCTTTTGGCGATTTGAATTTGGTTGCAGGTTGTGATTTATTTTAATATTTTGTAACATTTAGATGAGACGGCAAGTTGCTCTCATATTTTTTTTTGCTAAATCTATCTAATGACAGATGACAGATTAGAGAATTTAAATTTTTGAGATTTGAGATTTGAGATTTCACTACTTAAAACATTTTTTTGAACGGTTTCAAAAAGCTTAGAGGGCTTACGGTTTAAGGCTCGATCAACAAGCTATTTTCCTGAAGTTAGGTGCACAGGCGACGCCTGAAATAATACAGCATATTCCATGTATATGCGGTACACACAACAAGGGTCGCAAGCATCGGTGCGGATCCACCAGTCAATCTGCAAGTTTCATTAAACATGAGCAGATCCGCACCCTACATAACAATGTACCAACAATAGAGCTTTATAGTGTACTTCACGAACCACCGAATATGCTGTATCTCCCTCACTGCCCAATTAGGGTTTGAGGTCTAAAATTGCTCAAATTTTGTCTGAAGTAATTGAGATTTTAGATAAAAAGATTGAATAATTATAAATGAGCGATCGAGATTTGGGTGGGGACTTTGCCTACAGTTAAATTATGTTTTTAACTCCTCTTAATTAATAAAAGCGATATTGATTTTTCCCGCGTTCCTTAGCACGATACATCGCAAGATCGGCATTCTTAACTAAAATGTCTGGCTCTTGACCGTCAATTGGATATAAACTAATGCCAATACTTGTAGTTACAGAAACTGTATGTTCTTCTAAAATAAAAGGCTGCATGATGGCGTCGCAAATTTTTTTAGCTACTTTCGCGGCTTCCTCGCGACCTGGAATTGCGGGCAAAATGACTGTGAACTCGTCGCCGCCCAACCGCGAGATAGTATCGCTGCCGCGCAAGCATTTTTTGAGCCGACTGGCAACTGTTTTTAAGAGTAAATCGCCCACATTGTGTCCGAGAGTGTCGTTGATTGATTTAAATCCATCTAAATCTAAAAACAGTAAAGCTACCAATTCCTGAGTGCTGGAGGCTATTTCTAGAGACCGATGCAAGCATTCGTAGAACATTTGGCGGTTTGGCAAACCGGTAAGGGCATCGTGATAAGCTTGGTGGCTGAGCTCAGCATTTTTTTGTTCTAGGGCATTTGCCCGGAGTTGGCGCTCGGTAATGTCTCTGATTGCTCCGACTAAAAATAGGTTGCCGGCAGCATCTTTATGCAGGGATCTTTTAGTCGCAATCAGATGCGTAATTCCGTTAGCGTCAGTAAAATATTCTTCATTTTCTCGCGGCTGGTGAGTTTGAAATACTAACTCGTTTTGCTGCCAAAATATCTCGGCTTCGGCTTGGGGAAATAAATCGTAATCGGTTCGGCAAGTTAAAATTTCTAAAGGATAGCCAATAAACCGACAATATGCCTGATTCAAAACTACGCAGCGGTGATTTCGATCTTTGACAAAAATGGGGTCGGGAATTGTATCTATTAGTGATTGTAAAAATTCTTTAGACCGTTTTAATTCTTCTTGCAAGTGAGCTAGATAACCCACAACAGCAGCACCCGAACCCACAAGACTGAGGATTGGAGGAATTAACGGTAGCCACCAACCAACTAAGAGTGCTAAGTATAAACTGGTACTCAGACATAGACAGATACTTAATAAACAGTAAGCCGATCGACCCAGCGATCGCAAATTCCAACTCACCTTTGCTCCCGCCCAAGACCACAGCAAAATCCACAGCAACTCCGCAGCCTCTGGCCAGACATTGATACCCCCGCGCCCGTCGAGGGCTGCACTCAAAATTTGGCTCAAGAAATGAGCCTGAAGCTCGACTCCCGGTATTTGCTGGGGAGGACTAAACCAACCGGAACTGTAAGAATTTTGGTAAAAGTCTTTGAGGCTGGGGGCATTGGAGCCGATCAAGACAACGCGCGATCGTACCAAATCAGCAGGTACGGTGCCAGATAACACATCGCTCATCGATGCAGTGCGAAAACTGCCTCGCGGGCCGCGCAGGTTGGTCAAAATTTGATAGCCACGGCTGTCCGATCGAACGTAAGCACCGTCATTCGGTTGAAAAGGCCGAAAAACCCCCTTGCCTAACTGCAAGTATGTAGGATCGACTCTTGCTGGTAGAGGGGAAATCCCTTCGCCTTCGAGGTAAAGCAAAGCCAGTCTGAGTGCGAAACTTTGATGAGTTTTGCCGTCTCCGGGCCAAGCGTAGAGCAAAGTTCGCCGCACTTTTGAGTCAGCGTCGATGACAACGTTGTTGAAACCGATTCGATCGAGCGCCTCAAGTACCGGAGGCGGGCGAACTCCCAACCTGGTTTCGTCTGGCATCAATTCAATGCCGATTAAGTTGGGAATAGTTTTAAAAGTTTTGAGCAATTCGGCGTTACCCGGTTGAGTTGGCAAATCTCGGTAAATGTCGAGGCCGATCGCCCGCGGCTTGCCAGCGTGCAATTTTTGCAGCAATTGGGCCAATACAGCATCCGAAATTGGGTAGCCGTATTTTTGCAAGTCAGCTTCCTTAATTTCTACAATGACGATGCGCGAGTCAATCGGTTCGGCCGGCCGCCAGCGCACAAATTGGTCGAAAGCAGCCCATTCCCACACCTGAAAAAATCCAAACCAGCGCATTACAATGACCGTACTAGCAACGGCACTCGCAGTAATCAATACTCGGCGTTCTCGATCGACCCATTTTTTGATAGTTTCTAGCATATTTTGGGGATGCGGGCCTCGCCCTGCGAGCATCTAAACTACTACTACGTATAGGTTTTACATCTCCAGGGCGATCGGCTCAGTCGATTTTAGATTTTAGATTTTAGATTTTAGATTATCCAATTTTTTGGTTTTTCGGTGCGGGCGAGTCGATTTTAGATTTTAGATTATCCAATTTTTTGGTTTTTCGGTGCGATCGGGCTGCAACAGTAGAAACCGGGTTTCGCAACCAAAATATCTCATTTCAACAATAACTTTGGAAGCAGAAACCCGGTTTCTGGTGTTTTTGTGTAAAAGTTCTAGTATTTATTCGCCGATCTAAATACTAAAGACCCACAAATTGTTTTAAACTTTTTCGTTATAACTAATTGTTCCTATTTTTTTATTGATTATAGATGCGAGATTTTAGATTAATTTCGCAGCAAGAGCTAACGATAAACTAAGTTAAAAACCAGGATATTTCCAGCCAATCAATCTAAAATCTGTCATCTATAATCTCCAACTTTCCTGTCAGTTTTGAAAGTTGCGGGGGCCGGTGTAACCCGATAAATCAGCGAGTTTCTCCAAAGATTGTGTCCCTGCATAAAACTGACCATTAATCTCCCAAGTCGGGAAACCTTTAACATTCGCAGCCGCAGCTTGGCAAATTTGGGCGCGGGAATTTTGCCCCCTGGGATCGCATTCAAAATAATCAATTATTTTGGCTGCTTCTTTGCCGAACAGCATTTTTTGGTCGTGGCAGTGGGGACACCAGTAAGCGCCGTACTCTTTAGCGCCGATTTGTCGGAGGTGGCGGGCCAAAGCCATTTCGGCCCTGCCGGAGGTGGTAGTGACGGCAGGGGGTGCAAGTCCGGGGGTAGAGACAATAGGAGGAGGTGATTTGACGCTGTTATAAAGTCCCAAGGCGCCGATCGAACTCACCATTGCCACCAAAATGCCTGTAAACACCAACTGCCCGATATCTTCCCACTCGCGCCCGACTAGCACCAGTACAAACAGCGACAGCGCAAATAACGCAGAAGTGACGCAGTAAATGCACAGATCCTGAATTTCAAAAGCCATCAAATACATCAAATAGCTGCTGAAAATTACCATCGCAGCAGTGATGATAAATAGCGCTTGCCAAGTTTTGTTTTCTAGTTGAGAGTGCAGTCCTTTATTGGTGGCGGGATTTACAGCTTTGGGAGCCAATGCCAGGATTGCTATGCTCAGGTAAGCCAGACAGCCTAACAAACTTAAAGGCACACTGCCAAACACTGTAGCGTAGGGACTGTTGAGAACTTTGTCACAGCCGCTGGTGGGACAAATGACCGAGCCATTGGTGAATTTAGCGATCGTGAGATAGGCCGTTTCTACGACGCCTATGGCTGCGATCGCTGCCATCACAGTCCGAGACCAGCGATGAATCCAAGGGGTTGAACGTCGGCGAATCATTTTTTGATTTGGTAATTTGGGAATTGGGAATTACAGTCAACAATTCCCATTTTACGTTTTACTTGTGAGTTTGCCCGGTTCCGGTGTTTGCCCTCTTGAGCCATTAGCATCTCTATTTTCCTGTTCGGACTCTTTCTGTGACAAGCTGCGACGGGCAGCTTCTACAAACTGACTGACGCGGATCGGATCGATGGGCTGCTCGATGCGGCCGTTTCGCTTCAGCGAGCTCGATACGATTACGCCGTCGGCGGCCCGCATGAGTGTGGAAATGTTTTCCCACGACGCGCCGCTGCCGATGAAAACTGGAATTCCTGCAGCAGCAGCACTCGCGAGTTCTAAGTCTTCGAGATTGGGAGGGCTACCAGTTGTCCAGCCGGAAAGGATTACGGCGTCGGCTAAAGCTCGCCCGATCGTCTCTTGGACGGCTGCAGTCAAGTTGGGGCTGCCTAGGGGTCGCCCGTGCTTGACTAACACGTCTGCTAATATTTTGACATCGCTGCCCAACTCCCGGCGGTAGCGCAGTAGCTGGTGAGCTTGGCCTTCAATTAAGCCCTGGTCTGTAGCCATGATGCCGTTGAGGACGTTGACGCGGATGAATTGAGCTCCTGTGCAGGAGGCGATGGCGATCGCGCTGTGGGCGTCGTTTCGCAGCACGTTAACGCCGATCGGCAGCGTCACGAGATTTGTTAGCCTCTCAACTACCAGAGTCATGGCACTTACCACAGCCGGATCTACGCTGTCTTTGGCAAAAGGAGCGTCGAAAAAGTTCTCGACAATGATACCGTTTGCGCCACCAGAAGCCAGCGCTGTAGCCTCTTGCTCAGCTCTTCCGATAATAGCTTTGAGGTTTCCGCCCCAGCGGGGAGAAGTTGGCAGAGGCTGTAAATGTACGACACCGATTATGGGATTCGGGGTTTTGAAGATTTGTTTTAAGTCCACGGGTTTTCCTGAAACCACCAAGTTGACGCTACGGCGGCCGGCGGATTTTGACGGTATACTCTAGAATTTTATATCCACACAGGCGAATCGATTTGAGATTTTCGATCGTCCCTGGGGCGCAGTGTACCGGAAACCGGTTTTTTTACGAAAATATTGGGTTGTAGCGGGCCGATGGGTTGGCATCCTCACCGTTCTTCGGAAAAACTTTTTAAGGAATGAGAATTAAATAACTTCCACTTTTGATGTTTGTTGTGGGATGGGCGTCCCGCCCGTCCTTTTTGGACGGGC
>NZ_JAUBRP010000097.1:0-21026 GCF_036701935.1 Microcoleus sp. M2_D5
TCTCCGGCCCATCCCACAAGAAAAAATAACTCTTGTGGGATGGGCCGGAGAGCCCGTCCTAATTATTTTTGCAAGAGGTCTATAGTTTTGGGAACACCTTTACCGTCGCGGCTGTTTCGGGGCAATCGGGCGTGGGATTGCCCCTACGGAAAACCAGCTTTTTGTACGGTTCGTGCCAAGAATGCTGACCCATCCAGGATTTGTTAGGCATTTGGTGGGATGGGGGCAACCACGGGATTGGGGCAGTCACGGGATGGGGGCAACCGGGCGTGGGATTGCCCCTACAAGAGAATGAAACGGCCCTGCCCCTACCGTCCTCACTCTTTTAAGATACAAAGGGCGGGTTTTTGAGATTGTCAATTATTGGCAGGTATTGTTGGTGAACCCGCCCCTACCTTATTAGGGGTAATCGACCTGACATAATATGACAAGCTTAGCCAGCAAAAGCGAAAACACGCGGAAAATTCGATCGACTGGTGGGCCTGGTGCGACGAAGCCTGAGACAGGGCCCGGAGGGAAAATAAACCGATTTTTCTGTCAAATCGCTACTCTAGCTGCAACTGGTGTAGGGTGATGGAAGGTGAGGGATTTTGCGATCGCGCGATCGTCCAATACCTGAATTCGCACTTTATACCGATAAAAAGCGCTTTTCACTGTCCCGCCTGTTTCTTGAACCGCCGCCGTTGAAACGCTTGTTCGTAGTCTTTCCCTTCAGTTCGATCGACATTCCCAGCATTCAGCGACAATCGCAATCCCCACCTTCGTAAAATCAACAGCGACCAATCAAACTCGTGCACTGCTGGTATATCAATCCTTGCAGGAGTCGTAAATTTTTTACCCCACCCCAACCCTCCCCGCGAGTTCGGGGAGGGAATAAGAAATTCGCAAATGATGCGAGGATTGCTATAACAGGTTTCCGATACCTGACATCTTTTATATGAAAGATATAAGCGCAGTTAAACGGCAGGTAGTGGCATTGGCGGATTTCAACACCTTTTTAAGAACAGGCAAGATGCCTGTTCCACAATAAGTCAATTCTCTTGTGGAACAGGCATCTTGCCTGTTCCCAATAGAAGTACAAAATACCAATAACTAACCCAAAGTATACATCCAGCCATCCCTCGCGCAAATCCTGACGATTCCGTCCCACACTACAGGCGTCGCCTCAAATGACAAACCCGGCTTAAATCTCCCCGATTCTATTACTTTCAAACGGTAAAACTCGCCTTTAGCATTTCTCAAAGCATTCCGATCCCCCGACTTCGCTCGTTCCCAATTCAAATTGAACAAATAAACACCGTTGTATCCCGCACTGATCAGTTTATTGCCATCGGTAAAAATCGGAGTCGAAATAGAAGAACCAATCGCTTTTTTAAATACTATTACCGGAGTATCGCAAGACTGGTTTCGCCAAGGCACAAAAGTTTTTTCACCTGTAATCATATCTTGGGAACCGATGTACAAATTGCCGTCGATCGCATTTGTGGCAAACAGCGCCGGAAACTCCCCTGAATTGTACTCGTCATTCAACGCCACCGAGCCAATTATCCCGCCTTCCCAGCTAGAAAGTCGGCGATTTCCCGTCGGCAAAAACCATTCGACGCTGGCATTCGGTTCCTTGTTGGGATTCAGCTTCAGCACTCCGCCGTTGCCCTGAATGTATTGTTTTTCAATGGCACAAAATAGTTTCCCTGATTTAGATATTACAGCACTTCCATCCAAATCTGAACCAGTATAGAAATCCCAAACTATCTTTTTAGTTGCAATGCTAATACCGTAAATATGACCGGAACCAGCAGCTATAAATATTCTATCTTTGAGCCGTGATGGCGATGACTCTGCTACCAAGTTGCCGCCGTGCTTGCTGATATCTGCTGCTGCATAAAGCTGTACTTCCGACAAGATATTTGGCTGCTTGATGCCTTGTTTAATTTTTGCATTGCTTGTGGAACTATCGAGAAAATAGCCGATCGCATTTTCCCCCGCATTGAACAAAACGCCACCGCCGATGTCCAAAGCGCTGCTGTCATTATCCCGGCTGTAGCTGGGCGTTCTCCTGATGTCCAATTTCCAAAGTTCCTTGCCAGTTCTAAAAGATATTGCCCTAAAACTCGGCACGACACTTTTGCCACCGCCACCGCTGCGGCTGCCCTGCAAAATTACAATTCTGTTTTCGGCGCTAGCTTTTTGGTCGATATAAATTGTTGATGAACCTTTGATTATATCATCAAATTTATAGCGCCAAACTTCTTTATTAGTAGCAATATCTATTTTTCGCAAATTGTGGTCGTAAGCACCTATAATTAAATAAGTTTTTCCCCCGTCTCTGGTAATTGTCGGCTGTCCAGTCCAACCCGCGCCGCTCCAAACTACAGACCGCCTTCCCAGAAAAGTCCGACCGCTGCCGAGTGGAAATTTGTCGATTAACTTCAAACTTTTCGGAACACCTCTGCCGTAGAACCGACGCTTGTCGTTACCTAAAAAGGTCGGGACTAATAATTCTATTTCTGGGTCTGCTTTCGCCAGGAAATTGTTAAGATTAGTTTCTAATAAAGCTGGCTCTGAGGATTCAGTTTGGCTGAGTTTGAGAACAGCAGGAGGAACAGCAGCACTCAGCAAAAATTGTCCTAGCTGTTGATTGAAGGTTCTCCGAGATGATAAGCTCATATTAGATCCAGATAATCAACCTTAATATTAAAACATAATTATCAGCAACAACTCAACTAAAACATCTCGCGCTAAACTGCTATAGAACTGACAAGCTTACCCAGTACGAGTTAAAGTGGATTTGATTATGGTCAACCGTCTTGCTCAATCCCAAAGCCTTTACCTGCGGAAACACGCCGAAAATCCGATCGACTGGTGGCCCTGGTGTGACGAAGCTTTGGAAGCGGCCCGAAGCGAAAATAAACCGATTTTCCTGTCAATTGGCTACTCTAGCTGCCACTGGTGTACGGTGATGGAAGGGGAAGCATTTTCCGATCGCGCGATCGCCCAATACATGAATTCGCATTTTATACCGATAAAAGTCGATCGTGAAGAACGCCCGGATATCGACAGCATTTATATGCAAACCTTGCAAATGATGACCGGTCAAGGCGGTTGGCCGCTCAACGTTTTTCTCACTCCAGACGAGCGAGTTCCCTTCTACGGAGGCACTTATTTCCCCGTAGAACCGCGCTACGGACGGCCGGGATTTTTAGAAGTTTTGCAAGCAATTCGCCGCTTTTACGACACAGAAAAAGGCAAAGTAGAAGCCTTCAAAGCAGAGATTTTAGGCAACCTCCAACAGTCGGCAGCGCTGTCAGGAGTCACCGCCGAATTAAATCGCGAACTCTTCCAGAAAGGGTTAGAAACCAATACCGGAATTGTTGCAGGCCACAACCCCGGCCCCAGTTTTCCGATGATACCTTATGCTGAGCTAGCACTGCGGGGAACGCGATTTAATTTTGAATCAAAATACGACAGCAAACAAGTCTGCACTCAGCGCGGATTAGACTTAGCATTGGGCGGCATTTACGACCACGTAGGAGGCGGATTTCACCGCTATACGGTTGACGCGACTTGGACTGTCCCGCACTTTGAAAAAATGCTCTACGACAACGGTCAAATTGTTGAGTATTTAGCAAATTTGTGGAGCGCGGGAATACAAGAACCCGCTTTTGAAACTGCGATCGCGGGGACAGTAGAATGGCTGAAGCGAGAAATGATTGCGCCAACAGGCTATTTTTATGCTGCACAGGATGCTGATAGTTTTAACACTTCACAGGAAGTTGAACCGGAAGAAGGAGCATTTTATGTCTGGACTTACGCCGAACTGGAACAACTATTAACTGCTGAGGAATTGGCGGAAATTAAAGCACAGTTTACTGTTAGTCGCAGCGGCAATTTTGAAGGCAAGAATGTATTGCAGCGCCGCCATCCAGGAAAACTGAGCGACACGGTAGAAACGGCTTTGGCTAAACTCTTTGCTGTGCGTTACGGTGGTCATCCCGATACTGTAAAAACCTTTCCGCCAGCCCGCAACAATCAAGAAGCTAAAAACGACAGTTGGCCGGGTAGAATTCCCGCAGTTACTGACACGAAAATGATTGCTGCTTGGAATAGCTTGATGATTTCGGGTTTGGCCCGCGCGGCGGCTGTTTTTGGAAATTGGGAATATCTAGAATTAGCTGTGAAAGCGGCTAGTTTTATTTTAGACAATCAGTGGACGGATGGGCGGTTTCAGCGGTTGAATTATGACGGACAATCTGCTGTTACCGCGCAGTCGGAAGATTATGCTTTGTTTGTGAAAGCTTTGTTGGATTTGCACCAAGCGAGTTTGACTTTAGGAAACGGGGAAGAGGCAAAACAGTTGCCGAATTCTCAGTTTTGGTTGGAGAAAGCTGTGCAGGTGCAAGAAGAGTTTGATGAGTTTTTGTGGAGCGTGGAATTGGGAGGATATTACAATACTGCTAAGGATGCTAGCGGAGATTTGTTGGTGCGGGAACGCAGCTATATAGACAATGCAACTCCGGCGGCGAATGGAATTGCGATCGCCTCTTTGGTTCGCCTCGCGCTGTTGGGCCCGAATCTAGAATATCTCGATCGCGCGGAGCAAGGTTTGCAAGCTTTCAGCAGTATTGTACAAGATGCTCCGCAAGCTTGTCCGAGTCTACTTTCGGCGATCGACTGGTATCAGCATTCTACCTTGATTCGCACGTCACCCGACCAGATTTCGGGGTTGATTTCGCAGTATTATCCGACTGCTGTCTGTCAGATTGAGGCTGATTTGCCTGAAGGTGTTATCGGGTTAGTTTGCGAGTGTTTGACTTGCAAGGAACCTGCGAAAAGTCAAGAGCGACTGTTGGAGGAAATTTTGCAAAGTCAAACGCGGATTTAGCAGCAATACTGTCTATATTATTGAACCGCGAAGACGCGAAAAACGCGTTCGGCGAAGCCGTTCCCGTAGGGTAGGAAGAAGGAGGAAGCAGAAGGAAGAAGTAGATTATCTTCTACCGGGAAGGAAGTACATCTTCAATCGGCTCCTCAATAGACTTTTTGCAAAAGTCATTTTAAGCAAATTTTCGGACGGGCAAGATTCCCATCCCACAAGAGAAAAAACTTTTTGTGGGATGGGCCGGAGAGCCCGTCCCAGCTATTTTTGCAAGAGGTCTAATCTTCCAAATAATCTCCGTGGCTTCAGCCCGCTTGAGTGTCAAACAATGTAGATACTTTCCGGCGGCACTGCTACTCGAACGCTGTCGCCGACTTGGTGTCGCTGCAAGTCATCTCTGTGCAAGTTTTGTCGGCGAAGGGCGATCGAACTTTTAGCAGTCAACCGCACCGTATAGCGCGTATCAGTGCCAATATAAATAGCCTCTTCTACTATTCCCGGCCAGCTATTTTCATCCTCATAATTAGCCGGATAAATAGCAGCTTTTTCTGGCCGCAACACCAGCGTTACAACTTTCCCAGCGGGCATATCTTCGGCTGTCGCAACTAACACGGGCAACTGCTGGTCAACCAACACGATTATTTTACCATTTTGCTTTTCTACTACTCGACCATTTAAAAAATTGCTGTCGCCAATAAAATCAGCAACAAACCGCGTTTTAGGATATTCATAAATATCAACAGGCGTGCCGACTTGTTGCAGTTTTCCTCCATCCATCACTGCAATTCTGTCTGACATTGTTAGTGCTTCTTCCTGATCGTGAGTTACATAAATAAACGTAATGCCCAATTTTCGCTGCATTTTTTTTAATTCTAACTGCATCTCTTTACGCAATTTTAAATCCAGCGCTCCTAGGGGTTCATCCAACAGCAAAACAGACGGTTGTTTGACTAATGCTCTTGCTAGTGCCACTCGCTGCTGCTGTCCGCCTGACAGTTGGCGGGGATAGCGTTTTCCTACCTCGGTTAACTGTACTAATGCTAAGGCTTCAGCAACGCGATCGCGAATTGTTTGCTGAGGCATATTCTCCATTTCCAACCCAAAAGCGACATTTTGTGCTACTGTCATGTGCGGAAATAAAGCATAGTTTTGAAATACCGTATTTACTGGGCGGTGAAATGGCGGGCGATTTTGCATCGGTTGGCAGTGAATGTAAATTTCGCCCGCTGTGGGAATTTCAAAACCGGCAATCATTCGCAAAGTTGTAGTTTTGCCGCAGCCGGAAGGGCCTAGTAAAGAAAAGAATTCGCGATCGTAAATTTGCAGGTTGATGTTATCTACCGCTAAGAAATCTTGACTGCGGGCGCTTTTAAATACTTTGGAAACTTCTAAAACTTCGACAGAGTGCATTGTGTTAGTATGTGTGAGTAATAAAAATCTGAGTTTTAGTCTGGTTAAACTGATATCTTGCACCATTCTCAATTACTGGTTTAGGAACGGGCTCTCCGGCCCGTTCCACAAGAAATTTATTCTTTGTGGAACAGGCATCTTGCCTGTTCTTGACGGGCTCTCCGGCCCGTTCCACAAGAAATTTATTCTTTGTGGAACAGGCATCTTGCCTGTTCTTGAGAATGGTGCAACTCCAAAACAAGCTAAAAAATTAAGTAAACCAGCCCCGGCAGAAACCTGTTTTATATCTACTTTCCAGCCCCTGCTTTAACTTCCGTCCAAGCTCGATCGTACAATGCGGTTGCTTTCCCGACATCCTCCAATAATTTCATTTTGGCAAACACCTCAGTCGGCGGGTAAATTTGAGGATTTTTCAAATCTTTCTGGTCGATTAAACCTCGATCGATTGCTGCTTTGTTGGGCGATCCGAAGTGGGTAAAATTAGAAATTTGAGCGCCGACTTCTGGCTGCAAAATAAAGTTAATAAATTTCTCCGCTAACTCTTTCTGGGGCGCACCTTTGGGAATAGCCATGTTGTCAGAAAAAATGATTGTTCCTTCTTTGGGAATAGCGTAACGGAGATTAGGATTTTCTGTCATCACTTGGAAAATATCACCGCTCCATTCCATTGTCAAATTTACTTCTCCTTGATCTAGCATATTTTGCCCGGTGTCGGGGACAAAAGCTGCAATGATATTTTTACTTTTAATCAGCAAATCGCGGGCTTTGTTAATCTCTTCGGGATTGGTTGTATTTGGGTCAAATCCTAAATACATTAAAACTCCTGCTAATGTGTATCTAGCATCGTCTTGCCACGCTACTTTTCCGGTATATTTAGGGTCGAACATCACCCCCCAACTGTTAATTTCTCCCTGGACTGTTTTCACGTTGTAGCCAATTCCCATTGTTCCCCACTGGTAGGGCAGCGAATATTTATTCCCAGGGTCAAAAGCTTGATTGATAAACTTAGGTTCTAGGTTTTTTTGGTTGGGAATATTGTTTAAATTCAGCGGCTCAATTATATTTTCTGCAATCATGATTTTCACCATGTAATCGGCGGGAAATATTAAGTCGTAACCGGGGTTGCCCTGTTTGAGTTTGGCATAGAGTGCGTCGCTGTTCTCGAAAGTGTCGTATTGAATTTTAACATTGTTCTCTTTCTCGAATTGGGCGATCGCTTCTGGGGCGATATAACTTGCATAATTGTAAATGCTGAGCACTTGCTGTTGGTTGCCACCTGTGGGGCTACAGCCGAAAGCCACCGTTGCACTCATCACAAACAAAAGTAGGAAAGTCAGCAGGCGTTTCATAGGTTTTGTTAGTTGCAGACGACAATCATTATGACACAGAAAGAAAATTTTTTAATTTTTTTGAACTTTTAACGATGATACAACCAGCAACAATGAAGCCAACAACATCAAAGTTGAAATAGCATTAATCGCTGGCGTCACTGAGAATTTTATCATGCCGTAAACAAATAATGGTAGCGTCATGGAACCGACGCCGGTGGTAAAAAATGTCACGACAAAATCGTCCAGCGACAAAGTAAAAGCCAACAGTGCAGCGCTGAAAATAGCAGGCCAAATTAGAGGGAGAGTGATGCGCCAAAAAGCCCGCCATTCGTTAGCGCCTAAGTCAAAAGCTGCTTGTTCTAATTGAGGCTCTAGTTCCGCCAAACGCGCCCTGACAGTAATAGTCACAAAGGAAATATTAAAGACAATGTGACCGATAATTACAGTAGGTAAGCCGAGATTCAGGCGAATTCCCGTGAGATTTTCTACGATCCGAAATACTAGGGTAAAGAAAACTAGCAGCGAAATGCCGATCGTAATTTCGGGCATAATAATCGGCAAAAACAGTAAAGCTTCTACTGCTTTGCGCCCCGGAAAATGAAAGCGTTCGAGTGCTAGGGCGAGCATTGTACCAAAAATTGTCGCTAACACAGTCGAAATAGCTGCAATTAGCAAGCTGTTGTTGAGTGCTGTCCAGATTCCGGCGCTGCTACTCGTAGCAATCGTCGCCCCTGCATTGCTAAACAAACTGCGGTACCAATCGAGGGTAAAACCGCGCCAAACGGCATTGAATCTGGAGGCGTTAAAGGAGTAAATAATTAAGATGAGAATTGGCAAGTAAAGAAAGGCTAATGCTAGTACAGCTTGTACCAAAAGCCACTTTTTGCCGATCGCCCGCACGAGTAAATCTAGTTTAGTCATTAGTCAAAAATAGGTTCGCCCTCCGGGGCAGGTTTTACAGACAATCTGTGCCTAAGACCAATAATCTCATAAACCCGCCCCACCCAACTGTCAATCTCAATCTACCTGTTTAAGTTTCGTCAGACACGCGGAAGTAAATTAACACCGGAATCAATATGATTACCGTTAACAGCATAGAAAGCGCCGATCCAAAAGGCCAGTCGCGGGCTCTCATAAACTGATTTTGAATCAAATTTCCCACCATCACTGTTTTAGATCCGCCCAATATATCCGGTGTGATGAAAGCGCCCACAGCGGGAACAAAAACTAAAATAGATCCTGCCACAATGCCGCGACTTGTTAATGGCAAAAATACGCGCCAGAAAGTGCGGATGTCATTTGCACCTAAATCGTGAGCGGCTTCTACCAATGAAAAATTGAAGCGTTCTATGCTAGAATATAAAGGCAGAACCATGAAAGGTAAATAGCCGTAAATCAGACCGATCGCCACAGCGAAAGGCGTAAAAAGCAAGTTTAACGGTTCGCTAATAATTTGCAGGCTTTGCAAGGCTGTGTTAACTACTCCTTCGCTACGCAGCAGTACGATCCAAGCGTAGGTTCTTACTAAAAAA
Organism: Microcoleus sp. M2_D5; assembly: GCF_036701935.1. NCBI lineage: Bacteria > Bacillati > Cyanobacteriota > Cyanophyceae > Oscillatoriales > Microcoleaceae > Microcoleus > Microcoleus sp. M2_D5. The sequence continues at coordinate 9,150 of NZ_JAUBRP010000097.1, forward strand.
TTAGTCCAAAATGGAATAATTACCAGCAAAAGCAAAGCATTGCGCCAGCGGGGAGAACGGGTGGCGATGAAGAATGCGAGGGGATAGCCCACTAACAAGCAAGTGGCTGTTGTTAGAAAAGCCAGCCACAGCGATCGCCCAATTACTCCTAAGAAAAGTCCGCTGAACAAACGCTGGTAGTTGCTGAGAGTAAATATCCAAGTAACGCCGCCGTAAGTACCGCGTTCTAAGAAACTGTACAACAGTACAATTAGCAGGGGCAAAATGAAGAAAACCATCAGCCAGGCCGTAGCGGGAAATAAGAGCAGCAACAGGTTAGTCTGCTGGCGGTTTTTGACACTCATTATTCACTCAAGCGAAATTTAGCACATAATTCAACACATTTTATATCAAATCCGCATTTTATGAATTATGTCATCCTTAATAAGGAATGAAAATTAAATAACTTACACAAGGAAAGTGGGGTGGGCGTCCCGCCCGCCCTTTTTGGACGGGCGGGACGCCCATCCCACAATAACAATTAAAATTGTAAGTTATTTAATTCCCGATCCTAAATTATCAAGAGGTACGCAATGTCAGCAGAATCGTCAACCCCAAAAATAGTCGTCGTCGGTGCAGGATGGGCCGGTTTAGGCGCTACCTATCACCTAGCCCAGCAAGGCTATGACGTAACTTTGTTAGAAGCAGGCCCTTATCCGGGCGGCTTAGTTGCAGGGTGGAAAACCGCCGGCGGGCGTTCCGTAGAAGCTGGGATTCATGGCTTCTGGTATCCCTACCAAAATATCTTTTCCTTAGTCAAGCAATTAGGACTCGATCCCTTCACACCTTGGACTCGTTCTTGTCAGTATTCACCAGCGGGATTGGAAGTAGAATCGCCGATTTTTCAGGACGAACCGCGCCTTCCTACACCGTTAGGAACCTTTCTTTACACCAGATTTAAAAGGCTGCCATTAGTCGATCGGCTTTCAGCCTTGCCCTTACTCTACGCCGTCCTAGATTTCGACAATTCCGACGAAGCTTGGCGCAGGTACGATCGCGTCACAGCCCGCGAACTATTCAAACAATTTGGCGTTTCTGCAAGACTGTACCGCGATGCTTTTGAACCGATGTTATTAGTAGGTTTATTTGCACCAGGAGAACAATGTTCTGCTGCCGCAGCTTTGGGAATGCTTTATTATTTCATATTAGCACACCAACCGGATTTTGATGTAGTTTGGTGTCGCGGCACAGTCGGAGAAAAAATCTTTCGCCCGTGGGTCGATCGCCTGGAAACAATCGGCGCAAAAGTATTGACAAAGCAGCGAGTTACTGATTTAATCGTTGACAGCAACAACCGAGCAACAGGCGTTGTTTGCGGCGAAGAAACCTTCGAGGCAGATGCAGTTATTTTTGCAGTTGGCGTCACGGGAATGCAAAAAATTATCAGCAGCAGCCCAGCTTTGCAAAGTCGCCAAGAGTTTCGAGATGCGATGAATTTGGGTGCAGTTGACGTGTTAGCTGTTCGCCTGTGGTTTGACAGGAAAATTGAGATTCCCCTGCCTTCTAATGCCTGTTTTGGATTTAGTTCAACTACAGGTTGGACGTTTTTTGATTTGAATGCTTTGCACGACGAATTTCGAGACGAACCTGGAACAGTTGTCGAAGCTGACTTTTATCACGCAAATCAATTAATTCCCCTAAAAAATGAGGAAATAGTTTCCTTAGTTCAGCGGGATTTAGCGACTTGCATCCCCGCTTTTCGGGAGGCAAAAGTAATTGACAGCAGCGCGATTCGGCTGTCGCGGGCGGTGACGCATTTTGCCCCTGGCAGCTATCAGTATTTGTTGCCTGCGGTAACAAGTTATGATAATGTATTTATGAGCGGCGATTGGGTTGTCACCCGCCACGGTTCTTGGTCGCAAGAAAAGGCTTATGTTACTGGTTTGGAGGCGGCTAATTTGGTAATTTCGCGTTTCGGAATCGGAAGCAAAGCGGCAATTATTCCCGTGGAAGCTGACGAACCGCACATTCAAATCGGGAGAAAGATTAATCAGTTTACTCGCAGTATGACTAAAACTTTCATTCCAGATTTTTGGCTGCCATAAGAAGAAGGAAATTCGCCAACGCATTTAACAGATATCTTGCACCATTCTCAATTAGCCGTAGGGGCGGGTTCGCCAACAGCCTTAAAGCTTGCAAATAGGTTCTATAAACCCGCCCGACACCACGAAAAATCCTATTATTGATATTGCTGCAAGATGTCAGATTTAACTGAGATGTTGCACCATTCTCAATAAGCTTTTTATGAACAGGCAAGATGCCTGTTCCACAAGAAAATTCACTCTTCGCTTCACAGGCATCTTGCCTGTTCTTGAGAATGGTGCAAGATGTGAGATTTAACAGATGTTAGGAAGAAGGGGGATTCCCGTCTGGTTAGCTAAGAGGCCGATCGCACTAAAATGACTGTACAGTCGCACCCGCGCGCCACAGCTTCTGGAATGTTCCCGTGAATCACCTGTTTCAGCAGCCCTTCCCGGCTTGCTCCCAGGACGATCGCATCGCACTGATCGTTCTGAGCCAAATCAATTAAAGCATCAGAAACCGATTTAGCGCAAACCGAAGTCGCTATTATCGAACAGCTAACCCGGCGCTTGATAAACTCCGCCGCTTGCTTTAATTCTCCGCGATCTGGTGCTGCGACAGAAGGCTGGTGAACCTGACACAATTTAATCTCCGGTACAGCACTCGCAGCCACCAAAGCAGGTAGCAGCCGCAAAGCCGCAGCTTGCTTGTAACCGCCGCGAATAGGCACCAACCAGCGGTGCAAACCCATCAGCGTGTGCAGTCCCAATTCTGGCGCTGGAATGTCTGAATTCGGCGGGGAAAGTTCAGTCTCTGGATTCGCTGATGAATCTGAGGATATCGCCAATGGGGGATTATCTGCGCCCTCAACTTTTTCCAGCTTTAACTCCCATTCGATAGAGGTATATTTCCGCCCGCTGAAAGCGGCGGCAAACTCATTTTTCTGACGTGTTGCTAATAGTTTTTCGCTCCATTTAACCAAAATTACCTCGCAGCCTGCTTGCCGAATTACGGTATCGACCACATCGCCAAAAATGCGTTCTTTTGTGGATAATTCGCCTTGCCAGCCCATCAAAATCAAATCGATATGTCGCTCCTTAATTGTCTCCAAAATCGCGTGAGGCACGTCGTGAGCTACCCGTATTTGGGTGTGTACCGGCAAGTTCAAATTGCGAATAATTCGTTCGGCTTGTTGCAGCAGGCGGCGGCTTTTGGTTGTCCGCACTGCGCTTTCGGAGGGGGAACTGTTGCGCGGTACTAAGATGATTTGCAAGCATTCTAATTCGTAATTGCGATCGCGCGCGATCGCCGCCGCCAGCCGCAGCAAAGCGGGTGCTGTTTGGGGGTTGGAAAGCGGCACTAATAAGCGGCCGTTTCCGACTTGCGGAGCCCTGGTTTGATAGACAACATAGGAAGGTTCTGGATGCGGGCCCTGGGTTGTTTCTCCGGTGAGGCGATCGGATTCAACTCGGATAATGTCGCTGCGGGTAATAATTCCCACCAAACGGCGGCCTTCTACGACTGGCAAGCGGCTGATATTGTAGTTGTTGAGCCTGTACAATACCTCGCTTAAAGTATCGCTTGCTTTGACGGCGATCGGCTGTACGGTCATAAATTCTTTGAGCAGCGAGTTGCCTGACAAATTGCGCTCACGGGCATTTGCCAAATCGGTTTGACTGACAATTCCGACTAATTTGCCATCTTCAACGACTGGAAATCCTCGGTGGTGCGATCGCGAAAAAGCCTGCATCACTTCATCAAAAGTCAGCAGACTCGAAAGAGTTTCAACTCGGCGCTGCATCACGTCATCTGCGTGCAAGTCGCTCAAAGTATTGCTCGCCGCTTTTGCCTTTGTCAGTTGAATGCCGTTAAACTCCAAAAGGCGATCGTAAAAAGAGCCGCTGTCCACCTTTTCCGCCACCAAATAAGCAACTACAGAACAGATCATCAAAGGCAGCACTAATTTGAAATCCGCCGTAATTTCAAACACAATCACTACCGCAGTAATCGGCGCCCTAGAAACCGCACAAAAAAACGCTCCCATTCCCGCCAAAGCGTAAGTTACCGGCAAACCGACACCCAGGGAATCTGCCTGCACAATTCCCACCATGTGACCGAGTGCAGAACCCATAACTAGGGCTGGGGAAAACAATCCTCCCGGAGCTCCAGAAGCAGCAGAAATAATTGTCAGAAAAAAGTGAGCTATAAAGGCAATTAAACTCGTTATGCCCCTTGCTTCGCCTGTCAGCATAAACTCCCGTAAACCCGTATTATCGCGGAAAGTTGCTGGGAGAAAAGCTATTACTGAACCGCAGATTATGCCAGCTAGAGCCATTCGCACAGGCAAAGCTAATTTGAGCGATCGCCTGTTAAATTGCAAGCTAGCCATAATCCCTTTGGTGAACAAAGCTCCCAGCCATCCCGCTAAAGCTCCTAACAGTATGTAAAACGGGATTTCCCGAGCATCAAAACTGGTTTGGTACGCGCGAAGGTTCAAACTTAAACTATCGCCGCCCAAAAGCTGCGAGACAACTGCACCGATAAATGAAGCGATAATTGCAGTCCCTAAAGTCAATCCCGAAACATCGTGCAGCAGTTCTTCAACTACAAACAAAACTCCTGCAATGGGAGCATTGAAACCAGCAGCCAATCCCGCCGCAGCACCGCAAGCAATCAATTGTCGGCGGTAGTCTGGGGAAGTCGGCATCAAGTGACCTATCCAGCCGGCCAAAGATGCTCCTATTTGCACAGTCGGGCCTTGCCTTCCTAAAGTTAAACCGGAACCAACTGCTAAAATAGTGGTCAGAAGTTTGGCAACGGCTACTCGCAAATCTAAGGAAAGATTGACTCCGCCAAGAGCAGCTTTGACGTGAGGAATGCCGCTGCCCGCAGTTTCTGGAGCCAAACGCTCAACCAATAAACCTGTCAGCAACCCCCCCAATAAACCGACACTGGGAAGTAAGATCCAAGCTGGGATTAATGTCGAGGTAGCAACTCGCCAACTGCCGAGCCATCCGACTCCCGACTTTAGCAAAACACCAGCAAGTCCTGCCACTAAGCCGATCAGACAAGCTTCAAAAATGGCTAGGCGTTTCGGCCGTAAAAAAAGTTGAGATTTGATAACCCTGGAAGGTTCCCTAAATTGTTTAGGGATAGTTATGTACGGCATAAATAGCGTAGATGACCTGAGAATTGTCTGCTCGATCGCACTTTAGCAAAAAATCCTTCGATATTTAGGAATGAGAATTAAATAACTTCCACAAGATTGTGGGATGGGCGTCCCGCCCGTCCACTCATGAGGGGCGGGACGCCCATCCCACAATAACCATTAAAATTGTAAGTTATTTAATTCGCGATACTTACCTGAAATCTGCTGTAATTTCGATGCTACCGGATTTGATATCAATCTGCGTTTTTTTTACCTTATAGCCTCCACCAGTGTTTTCAAATCCGGCACTTCTAAATCAGACTGGCCCCTGGCCGGCAGTGTCGCCCCAAATCCTGTTTGTTCGTGTCTGCGATTTACCCAAATCTCTTTGGCGACTTGACAGCAATTGTCTCAAGACTAGCAGTATTCCCCTTGCCCAATCTTTCAGAGTGCCCTAGCAGTCAAAGCTCACTACTTCAAATTGATTAAATTCTAGCATAGTTCGCTGCTATTCTACGGTTGATATTCAGCAAAAATTTCAATTTTTCCGACAATGTTTTGATTGAATTGAGCCAATTCTTCTGCGGGAATCCAATATTCTTGGTGTATTGAACTGCCCACAGTTTGTACGGGATATTTTTTCAAGAATTCTGCCGCCACCCGAAAGCGGGTGACATAGCCGAAATATCCCGATGCTGCATCTCTTGTATTCCAATCTCGCGCGATTTGTATGGCATAGGCTTTGTGAAGCACGGGATAAAAAATAGGCTGAAAGGATAAGCGGGGCGGAAATGCCAGAAAATCGCTTTCTTTAATCAGTTCCATTTCTTTTTTGCCGACGGCTCGGAACAGCGTTACTGTCTCTCGATCTGAGATATTGATATTTTTAAACCAAGCTTTCCAACCGTCCCAATTGTGCACTATTTTAGCCAATTCAGCGTAACCGGCGGCGCGGGGATGGGAAACGTCATTTTCGGTAAGTTCTTTATGCCAAATTTCCGAGTTTTGCAGCGGAATGCAAACATCTAAATAAGGCACATTTAACTCGTTGCAAACTAGGGCAAACTGTTCGGATAAGTTGGCAATCCGCTTTGTGCGTTCTGCATCGATCACTGGCGGTGGCCCTACCATTAATACTGGAAATATTTGTTTGGCTGACGAGAGAATAAATCGAGCATTTTCAATTGATTTTTCTACTTCTATGCGAATTTTTTCGTTTTCTAGGTAAGTGTCGTTAACGCCAAAGGAAAATACTATTCTGCCATCGCCATAGTGAGGTAAGCGGCAACTAACTTCGTTGAACCAACGAGTTTCTATATTGGCACTGGTTGCTCCCCTTATTCCTAAATTGTAGTAGGTAATATCGTGTCCTTGTCCGCAAGCGGCCGCGCAAATCCGTCCTGTCCAACCGAGACATTTTGGATCGCAAGTACCGTTTACAAAAGAATCGCCGATAAAACAAATACGCATATTATGTGTGGGAATTGTTGACTGTTGACTGTTGACTGTTGACTGTTAACGGATGATTGCTGACAACTGGCTACTTACAACTGCCAACTGCCAACTGCCAACTGACTACTAACAACTGACTTTAATTCTTGCCGATGACGGACAATCCTTCTACAATTAGAGACGGTGTTTGGCAAGAACCGTTCCACTCGGAGTCTCCGCCCAATTCTACTAATTGTTTGAGGACGCTGTAAACATTGCCAGCTACCATTGTGTCTTTGATTCTGCCGACTATTTGACCTTTTTTGACTCGGTAGCCGAGATCGACATTAATTGAAAAATCGCCGGAAATTCCGGGACTGCCGCCAAGCATTTGATCGACTACAATTCCGTCGTCTAATTTAGCGATTAAATCGATTAGCGATCGCGAACCTGGTTTAATCAAAACATTGAACAAACTCGGCGTGGGATAGCTGCCCAAACCCGGCCGAAATCCGTTGCCGGTGGTCCCGCTGCCCAAGGCTCGACCGGTGGTACGATCGGTATAAAATAGCTGCAACACTCCGCTGTTGATAAAGACGATCGCCCGAGTCGGAGTACCTTCGTCATCAAAAGGACAGCTATAGGGCCCGATATCCGGCTGCTGCGAGAGGGTGACAAGGGGCGAAGTCACTTGTTGGCCCAATCGATCGTTCCAAGGCGAAGCGCCTTCGAGTACCTGTTTGCCGTTCAACGCCGCACAGACAGTCCCCCACAGCAAGTCGGCTGCTTTGGCTGTAAACAGCACCGGCACGCGGCCCGTGGGGGGGGCTACATTGTCTTTCGCCCATTCTAAACGCTGCAAAACCCGCTTGGCGCTGGTGTTTAAGTCGAGGGTGCCGCGTTCGGTTTCGCCTTCCCAAATGTTGAGGAAATCTTCTCCCCGCACTAATTCTGCTGACAAGTAACCGCTGAGGGTGGTGTCGGTGTGACTGGAATCCAAGCCTTTGGTGTTCACCAAGCGAGTGCTTTCGATTTCGCAGTCGAGTTCGGCGGTGCAGAGGCTTTCGGGATAGGCTTCGCGGACGATCGCGATCGCCTCTTTGCCCCAGTTTACTAGCTGTTCGGCCGGCACCGACACTCCGCGATCGGGATAAACAATTTTCTCACCGGTGCCTAGTTCGATGGTTTCCGGTTCGTTAAGTTGTGAAAGCGCGATCGCCCTGTCCACCAAAATTTGCGCTTCCACGGGCCCGTAGGCCACCGCCAAACCCGGCCGCCCATCTCGCCACAGCCGCAGGGCAATGCCTTCTGCTTGGGCGGTTTCTAGCTGTTTGAGGCGGTTTGCTTCAAAAAAGACCGGCCGCGAGAGCGATTGCGATTCCAACACCTCAGCAGCTTCTGCACCTGCTTTGGTGGCTAGTTCTAGCAGTTGTTCTGCTGATTGGTGATTGGTCATTGTTGTCGGTGGTTGGTAATGGGCGGTTCGATTTTCGATTTTCGATTTTCGATTTTCGATTAAAGAATTGGCAATAACTTAGGAATGAGAATTAAATAAAATCCACTTTTCATGTTTGTTGTGGGGTGGGCGGGACGCCCGCCCAGAAAGGACGGGCGGGACGCCCATCCCACAAGAAAAAAGGGAAATTATTTAATTGACGATCCTTACTGGATATGGGTTGGGTGCACGGGTCTACATTTAGATTCTTTTGGGAAAACTGGTGTAATTGGCGATAACCAGATTTTACAGTCATTGGTCATCAGTCATCAGTTAACAATCTACCGTCATTAGTCTAGAGTTCACAGCTATATTGACTCATAACTAATGACTGATGACTAATAACTAAATAGTTAGTTCGTGCAGCAACCAAAATCCAGCAAAAGATTCCGATTCGGGATTCGACTGAATTGCTAAGAAATGTACTTTTTTTGCTTGGTTTTTCGCGGCTTCAAATCCTTTCGCTTCTCTCTCAGTTGCTGCGTCTCTGACACTCGCTAAAATCCAGCGATCGTTAGCTCCCGTATCTAATACCAGCCTAGCGGGTGGGCCGCTCTCAAATTTCAGAAAAGCCAACTCTAAACCCGACATCCAACCTGCCAGGGCGTTTGCTCTCGACGAGTAGATAATCAGTCCCGGAATTTGCGTTTCCGGGCCCAGGCGTGTCATCGGCAGTCCGAAAGCTTCGCCAAATCCGATATCCCACTCGGACATTTCGTCAAAAGCGGCGATCGGCAAACTCACAAACGCCCATTTTTCGCCGATTAAAGCATCCGGCAGCGCAACTGGCGTTTCGGGTACAAATTGAACGCTGGGGTTCACAACCGGTTGATAGCCCGGTTCGGCGGGATAAACGTCTTGCATCCGTTCTTCCAGCCACAGGCTGAGGGCGAGGGTGCGGCGGCTGCAGGCGGCGGGAATGTCCAAGTCATCGCAGGCTTTAGTAATCATGTTCGCCATTTGGCGGCGGAAAAAGCGGATTTTTTCGGGGCGTTTCGGTGCTGCGGCGATCGCATCTTTAATTGCACCCGCCAGCCACAGGGAATTCACGGTAGAACTGGAGCAGAATTGCGAGTAGCGAAAAAGAGATTCTGCCTTGTCGCCTACATTCAGCGGGCTTTCGCAGATCAACACTTCCCATTTTTTTTTCTCTCGCTCGTCTACGATCGGACGGCTGTAAAAGTCGAGTTCCCAAATAGTTGCCATGCCGCGCTGTTAAAAATTAATCCTTTCTCATGTTACCGGACAGGGGGCAAGTTTCTGATTCTGACAATTTAAGGCTGATTTTCACTCGCGGGCGATTCCCTACGGGATAGCTTCGCCGCGCGTACTTTCCCAAAGATTGTTACTTTCCCTTGCAGCTTCCCGTGTAATTTTTGGCAGCCGTACACAACCGGAAGCATTAGTAGCAACTCTTCGGGGAACTGTTGCGGAGCAATCTCAACCCGCGATGGTTTGTTAAACTTGTGCAAGCCAGGGAAAACAAACAGTATAGCTTGATTCCATGAGACAAATCATTCTTGAAAAGATTGTTTCAACCTTACAACCTTTAGATTTTGTTCTCGCTTTGTGGCAAGGAGGTTCTGCTGCCCACGGATACACCGACGAGTGGTCAGACCTCGATATTGCGGTTGTGGTTGAAGATAACTGCGTGGAAGAAACATTGGAGATTGTTGAACAAGCCCTCGCAGAAATTGGCGAGATAGAACTCAAATATCGAGTTCCCGAACCCGCTTGGCACGGTCAATCGCAGTGCTTCTGGCGGGTGAAAGAAACCCCCCCGTTCTTGCTAATTGATTTCGCCGTTTTCCGGCGCAGCAGCCACAACGATTTTCTGGAAATAGAGAGACACGGGAAAGTGCCGATCGCCTTTGACAAAGCTAATCTAATTGTACCGCATCCTTTGGAGCGAAGCCAACATTTATCTACAATGCAGTCGAGATTCAACGACCTTAAAATCCGTTTCGATTTGCTGCAACCTCTGGTAAAAAAAGAGATTTATCGCGGACATTTAGTAGATGCGATCGGCAACTATCACAATTGGACGCTTCTACCCTTAGTCGAACTGCTGGGAATGATTTACCGTCCCCACAGATACGATTTTGAACTCAAATATTTTACCCGAGACTTTACCCCCGAAATAGTCGATCGCGTCGCACCGCTTTTCTGCATCGCCAACCTTGAAGATTTGGCAGCCAAACAGCAAAAAGCGGAGGCTTTCTTTGCAGAAAGTTTACCGCTTGCACAAGCAAATTTTTCCTCTGATAATGCCCTAACACTACCGCAATAGGCTCAAGATTTCGTACCAAAAGCGATTAATATAGTATTATCAACTTATATCTTGCACCATTGTCAATACTCCTTTTTTGAACAGGCTTTTCGGCCTGTTCCACAGGAAAATCTACTCTTTGTGGAACGGGCCGAAGAGCCCGTTCTTGAGAAAGATGCAAGATGTGAGTTCAACCTTAAAGATTAACATCCCATGACCAAACTCAGCGTCAACATCAACAGAATCGCCCTCCTCAGAAACTCTCGAAACATCGGCATCCCCAGCGTTACCGAAGCCGCAAAAACTGTAATTGCTGCCGGAGCTCATGGCGTTACAGTCCATCCCCGCCCCGACGAAAGGCACATCAAAGCTGCCGATGTTTACGAATTAGCCAAAATGCTAACTGTCGAGTTCAACATCGAAGGAAATCCGTTTCAGCCGCCATTTATGGATATAGTTTGCGACGTAAAACCGGCTCAGTGTACCTTGGTGCCGGACGCTCCCGACGCGCTAACATCCGATAGCGGTTGGAATATTCCCGAAAATCGCGATCGGCTCTTACCAATCATTGAAAAATTAAAAGACAACGGCATCAGAGTCAGCTTGTTTATGGACGCAGATGCTGCTCTCATGCCGCTAGCAAAAGAAGTTGGAGCAGACAGAGTAGAACTGTACACGGAACCCTACGCAACTGCTTTTCGCGAAGGTAGAGCAGACTTTGTTTTTCAACAATATGTCTTAGCAGCTAAAGCGGCTCAATCAGCAGGTTTAGGGGTGAATGCCGGACATGATTTAAATTTGCAAAACTTAGCTAAATTTTGCTCGATTCCTGATATACTAGAAGTATCAATTGGTCATGCTTTAATTGCGGAAGCGCTAGAAATGGGGTTATCCAACACAGTACAAGCTTACCTAAAAATCCTGGCAGGTTCGTAGTACCAATTAACCTCGTGTGGTAGGGCGGGTGAGCGATCCGGTAAACTCGTTTGTATCAGAGGTACTAACCGGCCCCGCCATTACAAGCGGTAAGGTGTGGACTGCACACCTTACAGGTAGAGTGTGTGCGTCCAGGACTGATAATTAGTCGATCGTCAAAAACTAAATAAGACGAGGGGCTGTTACCCCGTGGGGGTGCTAGCCGTTTTCTAGTAGCAAGGCACAGCCAGAATCCAAAACACCGCGTTTTTTGGGTGGGGGAATTTTTTAAGCAAGATCCTCCGAAACAGCTTGAATTTTCCTCGACCAAGTTACTAATATTCTCTAAGGCTCGCGAATTAAATAACTTACAGCGTATTCGGTGGTTTATGAAGTACACTCCAGAAACCGGGTTTCTTTACAGTTCTCGCCTCTGGTTCTGATTCTGTTGCTAGAAACCCGGTTTCTTGCGATCTACATACACATGGAATATGCTGTATAATTTTAATTGTTATTGTGGGATGGGCGTCCCGCCAGTCCAAAAAGGACTGGCGGGAC
>NZ_JAUBRP010000098.1:0-15736 GCF_036701935.1 Microcoleus sp. M2_D5
ATTTTTATTAACATGAGTTGACTGACATTCAGGACATTGCATAAGCTCTGCGTTTTTTGAAGTGTTATTTTTTGGCGATCGCACGCATTATTTATCATACCCTACTTCAGCAACGCCGGATTTTGCTTGGTGCAAGACTAAGGTGTGTGTCTGCTGAAGCACTCGATCCGTAAACTCCAAACAGTGGAGACAATCGCACTACCATCGGGATGAATACGCTCAAAGGCGATCGCCTTTAGGCGAAGTATCGCTGATTTGAGGCATCATTCTCAACGGCTTTGCCTCGAAACTAACTATTGCCGACACAGAGAAAGAGCAGCCAGAGTAACTCAACGTCGAGTTAGTTTTTACCGAGAAATACGCTTAACGAGTGTTTTACAGTCCCGTAAAATTTTACTTTTTAAGGCGCACCAATTATTACTTTATAGTGGGAAGAGTGTGACAGTAATCTTCTAAAGGTATAGTATATTTTGCCTAATTTAAATTTAATTTAATTGTGTAATGCTGATATATCGAGGTTGATTTTTTACTCGATTTATCCAACTTTGAATTACCGGAAACCTCGTTAAGTCAAATCCGCCCTCGCCCGCAACGTGAGTGTAAGCAAATAAACCAATATCAGCAATAGTATACCGATCGCCCGCAAAAAACTCATTTTCTGCTAAATGCTGTTCCATCACCCCCAAAGCAGCATAACCCGGTGCTTGTTTTTGTTGGAGTGCTTCGTGATATTCTTGTGCTTTCCCTGTCATATACCAAAAACGAGAAGTAGCAATAAAAGGTTCGTGGCTGTACTGTTCAAAAAATAACCACTGCATGACTTGAGCGCGTTCAAATTTATCCGTGGGGAAAAACTCAGTTTCTTCGCTCAAGTAAAACATAATTGCATTCGATTCAAACAGAAATTTACCCGGTGCAATTTCTAACACCGGAATGCGGCCATTGGGATTTTTGACCAAAAATTCAGGTGTGCGGGTTTTTCCTTGGAGAATATCAATTTCTGTGCGATCGAAGGGAATATCAAGTTGAGTTAAGAGCAAGCGAACTTTATAGCAATTGCCCGATGGGGAATATTCGTAAAGTTTAAACATGATTCTTGAGAAGATTGTACGATCTTAAATTATCTCATAAATTAGATAATTTAGGCACGATGAGTTAACCGATGTTTGCTAAAATTATTTTGGCGATCGGTGTCGATCGCCAAAACCAGCAACTTCTCCCAGCGTATAAAGTGGTCGGCCCTTCACCTCCTCGTAAATCCGCCCTATATACTGACCCAAAATCCCAATACTCACCAACTGCACCGCACCCAAAAAGAAAACAGCCATCATCACAATTGTCAAACCAGTTAATGCGGAACTTGGATAGAATAGCCGCCAATACAAAATTAAAAAAGCCATTAACACAGATATAAATGCAGCAAATAACCCCATATAAATCGAAAGTCTGAGAGGAACTTTTGAAAAAGATACTAAACCATTCATCGCCAAACTTAAAGATTTTCTGAAGGTATATTTAACCTCGCCTGCAAAACGCGGATCGCGTTCAAACTTAACCGCCGTTTGTTTAAAACCAATCCAAGCCCGCAGTCCCCGAATGTAACGATTGCGTTCTGGCATGGCATTGAGTACATCTACCACGCACCTATCCATCAAACAAAAATCTCCGGTATCAATCGGAATATCAACATCAGCAAGATGGCGCAAAATGCGATAATACATATAAGCAGGCAACCGCTTAAACCAACCTTCTTGACGGCGTTGAGTGCGTTGAGCGTAAACAACTTGATAGCCCTGCTGCCACTGTTCTACCATATCTATAATTAGCTCTGGCGGGTCTTGCAAATCGCCGTCCATGATGACTACGACTTGACCGCTAGAAAAGTTTAAACCAGCAGTTACAGCTATTTGATGACCGAAATTACGGGCCAAACTGAGGTAACAAATTCGCGCGTCTTTTTCGTGTAATTCTCGCAAAATTTCTAGAGAGCGATCGCGACTGCCATCATTGATTAAAATTAATTCTACTGGGCCGTCCATTCGATCCATCACGCCACTAATTCGCCGATACAATTCAGCAAGATTTTCTTCTTCGTTATAGATAGGAATTACCAAAGAATACTTAGGTGTATCGTTCATTGCAGTTTCTGTTTAAAAATCGGCTTTCCAACCGTTTAATCAAAAGTTTCTTTTTTGCCAAACACGCGGGCTGCTTTACGATAGAGGTTCGGCACGTAATTTCGCTCTTTGAGCCAGACAACAGCAGCCCCCAAAATAGCCGCATACCAAAACTTATCTATTTTCTTAAATACGAAAAATAAAAGATACCATAAGAATGACACACGCCAAGCTCAAACATCTGTTATCATAGATGTTTAGTCAGACTATAAAAATTACAATCATAACCCATTGATTCAAAATTGCATGACAAATTCCAATTATCTTTGGCAAGCAAATCAAGACTTAAGCGAAGCTTGTCTGCAACATCCCTTTGTCAGAGGGATTGCTGACGGCAGCCTCCCCCAAAATAGTTTTGCATATTACGTTGCACAAGACGCATTTTTTCTGGGAGCCTTCGCTCGCGCTTACAGTATCGCTGCGGCAAAAGCACCCGACTGGGAGGGGTTTGAAATCCTCCACAATCTCGGTAGTGGCGTTTTAGAAGAACTTCGTTTGCATCAAGGATATGCAGCCAAATGGGGTGTAAACTTGCAAGAGACAAAACCGGGAACCGCTACCCGCCGCTACACAGATTTTTTATTAGCGACAGCCTGGGGAAGTGGTGTAGGTTTGACAGTAGCCGCCATGACTCCTTGCTTGCGGTTGTATGCTTTTTTGGGACAGCAGCTAGCTAAACCTAATATACCGGAACACGCCTTTAGCGACTGGATTTCCACCTATAGCAGCTCGGATTTTGAGATTTTAGCAAAACGGCTGGAAAGTTTGGTCGATCGCTACACAGAGGCTGGGCCAGAGGTAGAAGCAACCTATCGCTACGCTATGCTATGCGAAAGAGACTTTTTTCAGGCAGCTTGGGAAATAGAGTAAATTAAGTTTGGGCAAAAGATATGGAAAACTATCTTAAGCTACCTAAACGCAGTAAATGTAACAGCCATGTACAGCCGGAATGTAGCCCATACTCTCATAACAGCATCTTCCTAACGAGGCTGACTATTCAACACTAAACCGAGCCCCATCGAGAGCAAAACAATGCCCTAAGCTTAGGGATGAACCGATTGCAGAGTACCGGAGTTTATCGGTAGTGTTAAAGAGCAAAATCCGAAATAGACGGCTGTAAGGCTGAGCTATTTTCGCCAATACCACAACAAATAGCCATTGCCCCAAATCAGGGCAAATTTACTAACAGCTTGCAACAGCAAAAATGCACGCCAAATGCCCAACTATTAATGAGTACCCCTGCTAATTTTACTTGCATTCCAAAAGTCGTGAAGCCGCGCATCAGCAAAGGAAACAGCGGATAAAAAGCCACAGAATGCTGATGCCCATCATCTGCATAGCTGTAGCCTAAATTAGCGATTTATATGTGCCATTTCCCGTCCCATCAGGAAGCATATAGCAGCGACAAAAATTAACCATTCCCGGCTTTTGGAGCGCTCCAGGCGCGGAATTACTTCTAACCCTAAATCAGTATTTGTCATTGCTAAAATAGCGAAAGACTGTAGATTTAAAATTAAAGTATAGTCCGCTGCCGATCGCTCGCCCAATATATACGTAAGTACAGCCGTACTGCTAATTTTAACGTCCGAGTTTATTGGGAATCCCTTCGCAGCCGCCGGGAATAGTCTCTCTCGACTTCGAGCCGCACCAAGCGCAGCAGTAATAGCGCTGCTCCTCCGACAGCCGCTTGACACCGGTGAAATCAACACGTTCCACTACAGCGCCGGTATGTTCGCCTGTTTGATAGTTGGGAAATTCGGTACGGCTGCGGGGAGATGCAGTTTGTGCCGAGCCGTAGAATAATGCGGCCGCTCTCATGTCGGCGCGAGCGAGATTGGCGTCGTATAAGACAGCGCGCGAGAGGTTGGCTTTGACTAAATCGCACTTGCTGAGATTGGCGCGGACGAGGTTGGCTTCGCTCAAATCCGTCCACCGCAAATCGGTGCCAGCCAGGTCAGCACCCGCTAACATGACATTGAGATCGATAACGCGGATACCGTGATCCCTATCTTCAGCGTAGCCGCCGTCGCCGTCAAGGATGGGGCGGCCTAAAAGCCGATCGCGCTTCAGCGGAGTAACCAATCTCGACTGCGACAAAAACCGCAAAATTTTAGCTTTACCTTCAGCATCTACACTGCTCATAATCGCAGCGGTGCGCCCTTCGGCGATCGCCCTTTCCTGCGGCCAGTCTTCCAAAAACCCTTGTTCGTCAAGGGCTAAGTCGGAAACCCCTTGAAAATAAGCATCGATCGTTTGCTGCTGCGTAATTCGATTTTGCTGAATCGTCAAATCTTTGGATATCACGTACTGTCGCCAAGCCACGTAAACGCCCAAAATCGCGATCAAAATTTGGCCCAAAGCGCCGATCAACTCGCCGAGAGCGCCGATGGCGTCCCAGTTGATTTGGATGTTGCGGCTTCCCGGTTCAGTATTACTACCGCTGAGCATTAGCAAGCCAACAATCCCAGCTAAAAGCCCAAAGCAGGCGACGATCAGAGTGCGCCAAGTCGGCGGAATTACCTGCACCCAGATTTTGCCCCAACTCGGCCACATCAGCCGCAGCGATACGCCGATCGCACCGACGGCGCCAATTAAGCCCAGCCAAATGTTGTCATTGGCCAGCCCAAAAATCATCGCTGCGATCAACCCCAGCGTCAGCACTGACCCCGACTTCTCAGGAGTCGTTTGTTCCGGCTGCTGCGGCAATAAAACCTTGCGGGTTGGGGGCGGCGGCAGCGGTTTTTCCGGTTCAGCAGTAGCGACGATTATCGCTGATTCTGGTGGCACATTAGGGCTCGCACCGTTCTGACTTTCTACAGTCACATTAGATTCAGGGCGATTGGGTTGAGAAGAGTTGTTTTCTGGTGTCATGCGTTGAGGCAAATTCTAATTTTAGCCGGTCACTAAAACGATTTTAACTAACCAAGCAGGATTCTAGATAATATTACAATATAAATCTCCACCAATTGCACTCAAAAAGGTAACATAATATGACACTGGTGCTGCCCAATCTGCAAGGCAAACAAATGGGTCAAGTTCTTACAACAATCACCGTAACGAATCGCATCGATCAAGTCCTAGCTGAGCGGGGGTTCATTCCTGCAGGTGAAATTCGTTCATTAACTCTCGATAAAGTTTTAGTAGATACCGGAGCCACTCTGCTTGCCTTACCAGCTTCCATTATCAGCCAGTTGGGTTTGAGCCAGCTTGGAGAAACCAATGTAGAAACTGCTGCGGGGGTGAGAAAAGGGCGGATTTTTCAAGATATTATGCTGGAAGTTGAAGGGCGACAAGCAGTGTTTGACTGCCTGGAAATGCCCGAAGGAGTTGATGCGGTTTTGCTGGGCGTGATTCCGATGGAAAGGCTCGGCTTAGAACCAGATTTAAAAAATCAACGGCTGCGAGTATTGCCGATGAATGAAGAACAAACATATCTGATGCTTTAATTTATCCGTGTTTCATCGATTTGAAATTTAAGAATTTAAGAGCGGAATTCGCTGTGGCAAAATAGCCCAAAAATGTACAATTAATTGCACTCAAAAATGTAAAATAATATGACCCTCGTACTCCCCAATCTTCAAGGCAAACAAATGGGTCAAGTTCTTACAACAATCGCCGTCACGAATCTCATCGATCTAGTTCTGGCTGAACGGGGATTCATTTCTGCTGAGGAAGTTCGCTCTGTGACGATCGATAAGGTTATTGTCGATACCGGAGCGACACTGCTTTCCCTGCCAGCTCCCATTATTAGCCAACTCGGTTTAAGACAAGTAGGAGAAAGAGATGTAGAAACATCGGCCGGCATCAGAAAAGGTCGAATTTTTGCCGGTGCTCAAATTATTATAGCAGGGAGAGAAGGGAGATTTGATTGTTTAGAGCTACCAGAAGGCGTTTCCGCTGTCTTACTGGGCGTGACTCCAATGGAAGAACTAGGATTAGAACCAGATTTGAAAAATCAACGGCTGCGAGTATTGCCGATGAATGACCAACAAACATATTTGATGGTTTAGCCGATCGCTCTTCAGTAATGTCTATCTCTCTCTTCTCTAACTCTGCGCTCTCTGCGCTCTCTGCAGTTAAATTATTCCGGATTAAAAAAGTATTTCCCAGTCAGCTAACGAGCCGAATAAGCCTTGACTAAATACACACCAACCGTCGCCAAAATCAAAACAACTATCCCCCAAACTAACTCCATACTAAACCTTTGAGCATTGCCCAAAGCGACAAGAATTTGCTGCCGCACCACAAACGCCAACAGCCAGCACATCTGAGCCTTCAGGCAAACCAAAAGGCCTCGCGCCAACAAATATTGGCGGCGAGCGTTCTCAGAAGTAATCCGTACCGGATAATTAAAAGTATGGGGATAGCGCGAAACCGCAGTTAAAACCGCAAAAAGAATGGCAGCAACCGCAGGCACGATCCAAATCGTCAGCTTGTCGCCCCAAGCATCAGCCAGCCCCCCTAAGCCGAAATGAATCGGAATTCGATCGGGCAAAACCGCCCAAAACTTGACGATAAGCAAAACAGCCAGCAAAAGCGCGATCGCAGCTAAAAGCTCTACCGCCACTAAAACGGGCGAAAGCCCCAGAGAAATAACCGGCCGTTGGTTTGGTGCGTTTCCAGTCATGGCTACTTAAAATTAGATTAATATTGGAAATAATAGTATTGGTTCCAATTTCATTCCCCAACAGCTTTCGTTGGGGGTTTCCAAACATCCCGCGAGGTTTTATGACGGCTCAGGTTTTGATTGAAAAGAAAAAGTTAGAAAAACCGCCCCTAACAATACACACATTAGGCGATCGCGTCCTGCGGCAGCCAGCCAAGCGCGTCAAAAGCGTCGATGCAGAAATTCGGCAGCTAGTCCGAGAAATGCTGCAAACCATGTACAGTGCGGATGGCATCGGTTTGGCCGCCCCCCAAGTCGGAGTCAACAAACAAGTAATCGTGCTCGACTGCGACCCGGAAAACCCCGCCACACCCCCAATGGTTTTGATCAACCCCAC
Source organism: Microcoleus sp. M2_D5 (assembly GCF_036701935.1). Taxonomy (NCBI): domain Bacteria; kingdom Bacillati; phylum Cyanobacteriota; class Cyanophyceae; order Oscillatoriales; family Microcoleaceae; genus Microcoleus; species Microcoleus sp. M2_D5. Next base: position 7,181 of record NZ_JAUBRP010000098.1, read on the forward strand.
CATCAAAAGTAGCAGCAGCGATATCTGCATCTTGCAAGAAGGGTGTTTGAGCATTCCGGGAGTTTATTTAGAAGTCAAACGCCCAGAAATCATTGAAGTCTCCTACCGCGACGAATACGGCCGCCCGCAAACCCTGATAGCAACAGACTTACTGTCGAGAGCAATTCAGCACGAAATGGATCACCTCAACGGAGTGCTGTTTGTAGACAGAGTAGAAAACAAGCTCGCACTGAATGAAGCATTAGTCAAGCAGAAATTTTCGCCAAAGGCAGTAAAATCAGTATGATGGCAGGAACTCCGAAAAGTGGTTTACTATTGGCTCTTTCGTGCATCACTGCGATCGCGGCAGTCGGCTCAATTTTTGAGCTGTCTTCGGGAGAAGCTCAGCTTGGCAATTTAGTCACGGGCATCATCCTCGCCCTGAGCGTACCGCTAACTGGCATATTTTTCTATGCAGCCGTTCAGGATGCCAGGGCAAATCTATAAGCAGAGTGATTAGTCATTAGTCATGAGTCAGCAGTTATTAGTAATTAGTCATTAGTCATTAGTCAGCAGCTAACAACCAATAACTGTGGAATAAAGACTGCTCAAAAATAACATCAGCTAACAGCTCGCGAGCTCATGACCAATGACTGATGACTAAGCTGTTGGGCATCTAAATTGTATTTTTTGGGCGGGCTTTCTGGCCCAACCCCTACTCCCCACAAGACTTTTCTTAAATTTGACTATACAATTTAAATGCACTTGGGCTTAATGACTAATGACTCATAACTCATGACTAATGAAATCGGATTTCTGCGACAAGTGCCAGCAAAAGACGCTGTGGGAACCCCAGCATCCAAATACCAACTTTCTGAAGATGGGGAATTGGTCATCGGACGCGATCGCAATTGTCAAATAGCTTTAGAGTCGATCGCCCACGGCATGGTTTCCCGTCGCCACGCCACGATCCGTCCCCTAACCCAGGGTACTTTGACGAGATGGGAAATTTGCGACCTCAACAGCGCTAACGGAACTTATATCAACGGAAAAAAGCTCTCTGGCTGCCAAACTTTAGAAACAGGCGATCGCATCAGTCTCGGCCTTGACGGCCCTGAATTTATATTTGAATCTCCCGTAACCCCTTACCAAAATCAACCCGGATTAAGAGCACCACAAACGGGAAATTTTGCTGGTAACGAAAAAGACGCTCTCACTTTAACTCAATTATTCCCGATCGCCTCCACGGGCAAACAATTAAGTCAAAAAGCTTACTTATATCCAGGTATCGCCACAGTTATTGTTGTCGTGTCGATGTTTGTCGCCGTTGGAAATTCTGCAGCATTCAACTTGCTGCTGTCAGCTTACCTCGCCGGTGCGGCTTACTACTTTATCTATCAACTGTGCGGCAAACACAAGCCTTGGTGGGTATTGCTCGGTTCGGCTTTAGCTACAGTCCTGATTGTGATCAGCCCCTTATTAATTGGATTTATATTAGTATTTAGAGAAATTTTGCCCGGCCGCCTGCCCACCGAAGGCGAAACAATCAGTTTTTTGCCTTTTTTGACCAGAATGTTTTTCGGGGCGGGTCTAATGGAAGAATTGCTGAAAGCCCTGCCCGTTTTGGGAGCGATGCTGCTGGGAAATTGGCTAAAAAATCCGTGGCGCGATCGAATCGGCGTGTGGGAACCTTTAGACGGAATTCTCTTAGGAAGTGCATCAGCAGTCGGTTTTACACTGTTAGAAACTCTGGGACAGTACGTTCCCAATGTCATCCAAAATGTCACTCTGCAAGCAGGGCCCGACGCCGGACAATTAGTAGGATTGCAGTTGCTAATTCCCCGCATTTTGGGTTCCGCCGCCGGACACATGGCTTACAGCGGCTATTTGGGATATTTTATCGGTTTGAGCGCCCTCAAACCCAGGAAGCGCTGGCAAATTTTGGGCGTAGGTTATTTCAGCGCTTCCGCACTTCACGCTTTGTGGAATGCGTCGGGAGCAGCCAGCGTACTTTTGCTGGCGTTGGTGGGAGTTTTGTCCTATGCGTTTTTGGTAGCCGCGATTTTGAAAGCCAGAGCTCTGTCTCCGAATCGGGAGCAAAATTTTGCAACTCGAATATTTTCTGAAAAGTGACTTCTGACTGGTTAATTGTTGAGATGCGATCGCACTTCAAGCTGCCATTTTTTTCTTGTGTTTTAACCAGCTTAAACCAGCCAATGCTAAAGCTGTCCCCCCTGCGGTGAGAGGTTCGGGAACTGGTTCGGGTTGGGTATTCACTAGAGTGTAAGAAACAGGGGTATCACGGACGATCGATCTGGCAACTATATCTACACTATCGTCTGGGCGTATAATATATACCTCCTTATACCCCCGGAAATAAGATGTCCACATATCATCAGAGGTGATCCCGTTCGTAGCCATAGACCAAGATGCGCCGCCACTATACTTGAAGGAAAAAGGCGCTCCTGGTTCGTCTGGAGGACTGATATATTCTCTCATCAGTTCGTCACTGCCGCCTGCTTGCAGTCCGCGAAAAGCCCCTTGATAAAATAAAACTGTAAACCCTGCCAAATCGTAGTATTGTTTGGCTTCTCCACCTCCATAATCACTAAGATTGAGAAAAGTGTTTAATCTTCCCTCGCTTACACCAATTTCTTCAATTCCTATTCCTGTAAGCGAGGAGTTATTCAACTTAAAAAAGCCGCTAGCTTCACCATTTTCCACTTGGAAATTGTAGGTTAGTACGGCGGCTTGTGCTTGGTCAACTCCTACGAATGACACCGCTGCATAGCTTAAAATTGTGCTAGCGATCGCACTTCCTAATCTGAGCCTTAGTTTTTGACTCATTGTTTTTTATATTAAGCTTTACGTAAGTCTAGTTTATGTGAGTGAGCGATCGCCCGTAATTATCCGCATTCTTAAAGTAAATTTTTTTGAAGTCAAAGATTTCCGAATGTAAATAACCGAAGTAATACGGATGAGTTGCCTGTTGTATAGGTATTATTTATCACTTTTACTATTACTTTTGAACATCAACCAGAAAAATGTTCTATTGCAAGCTGTTGCGCGTTTAAATTGCATATTCGGGACGGGATCGCGTGCCCATTCCACAATAATTTGAGTTATTTTTGATACACAATTTAAATGGAGAACAGCTTAATCGCCAAATATTCCGACCGGTTTGTGTTGTTGCGATGCTGCGGACGATCGTCCCGATGTGTATACACACTTAATAAAATTTGTCAATAGGCAATTTACAGACCTGTCGCCCCAGTATTCTCCCCTTGTGTATGATTCGCTACTGCTTAATTGCCCGATGCGATAATCGCAACTGAACTTAGAAATTCTTCACAAATAGTTTGACTGTGGTACTATCTGGATGGCTGTGAGTAGCTGAGGGAAGCCAAGGGGCTTGATTCCTGTGGTGGTGGAGGAGAATCCAGGAGTGCTAGATAGGATGTCATTGGGATACGGAAATGTTTTCGGTCAGCGAAGTCAACTCGAACCCCTCCGCATTGGGGTTATTGGAGTTGGCAACATGGGCCAGCACCACACGCGAGTTCTGAGCTTGCTCAAAGATATCGAACTCGTGGGTGTTGCAGATATAAATGTAGAGCGGGGAATTGATGTAGCAAGCAAATACCGGGTTCGCTTCTTTGAAGACTACCGAGATTTGCTCGCCCACGTAGACGCAGTTTGCGTCGCCGTTCCAACTCGCCTGCATCACCCTGTGGGGATGTCTTGTCTCCAAGCGGGTGTTCACGTTTTAATTGAAAAGCCGATCGCGGCAAGCATTGCCGAAGCCGAATCTTTGGTCAACGCGGCTGCTGAGGCCCACCGGATTTTACAAGTGGGTCACATCGAGCGCTTCAATCCAGCTTTTCAGGAACTCGGCAAAGTGCTGAAAACTGAAGAGTTACTGGCATTGGAAGCTCACCGGATGAGTCCTTATTCCCAGCGGGCTAACGATGTATCGGTAGTTTTGGATTTAATGATCCACGACATCGACTTGCTTCTGGAATTGGCAGATTCCCAAGTGGTGAAGCTGACGGCCAGCGGCAGCAGGGCATCAGATTCAGGTTATTTAGACTACGTGACAGCGACGCTGAACTTTGCTAACGGCATTGTCGCCACCTTGACTGCAAGTAAGGTGACGCACCGCAAACTCCGTTCAATCGCGGCTCACTGCAAAAATTCTCTGACAGAGGCAGATTTTCTCAACAACGAAATCTTGATTCACCGACAAACAACCGCCAATTACGTGACGGATTACGGTCAGGTGCTTTACCGTCAAGATGGGTTGATCGAGAAAGTTTACACCAGCAATATAGAACCGCTCCACGCAGAATTGGAGCATTTTATTAATTGCGTGCGGGGTGGAAATCAGCCTTCTGTGGGAGGAGAACAAGCTCTCAAAGCTCTGCGCCTTGCGAGTTCGATCGAGCAAATGGCTCTAGACGGTCAAGCTTGGTATCCCAAAGAGCTAGAGTCTACTTTGCAAGTTAGTTAGAACAGATCGATCGTGTCGTTTCCGGCTGCTTGTGCAATTTGGGTTTGTTGTTTGTTACTTTTGTAACTGTATCCATGCAACCGGATTCGATCTCGTCGCGATTTATCAGAAAATTGGGTTTACAACCCCGTCTTTATAGGACGGCTTTTTCTACGACTCGCGATCCGTCAGAAATCCTCATGTATTTGGGTAAACATATCCACGCACCGACGAGTGTGTGGTATCGCAAAGGCATCAGACAAGATTTAAAAACCTACCCCTGCACTGGGGGCAAGTATACGCCCAAAACACTTTTGAGGAAATATGACTGCACACATTTTTGTGCTTTCGCAGTCAGCCTGGGAACCCTAGAAATAGGGATATTAAGACACAAATATCTTAATAATTCTAGTGCCTTAAGGTCGAGGAGTGTCAAGTCAAAGAGAGATCGACTATTTGATGACAGATGGTTTTACTAACTAGCTGATTGCCTTGAGGACTGAGGTGAATGCTATCTCGATATAACTTTGGAAGTTCCGCCACTGAATTAAAAATAGGAAGAAAATCTATGTAAGAAATTTTCTCTGTTTTGACGAGTTCGGCGAGACGCGCTCTAGCCTTGACTTCCCAGTCGCGAAGGCCCGGCTCGCCAAATTCGTGCCGTTTGGGCGTCATGGCTAGCAAAAACTGGACGTTGGCAGATACAGATATGGTCTGGATTTGGCGAATAGCTTCTAAGTTGCAGCCTACTAAATCGCCAGTTTCTGGTGCAGTTGCTACCAATGGGCGAGCTGGCACTGCTGGTAACAAGTAGCGACTTAACAAGTCTACGATCGCCAATGGGGATTTGCGATCCGGGTAAGATCGATCGCGCCCCACCACCGCAGCACAAGGAGCTGATGCAAACAAATCGTCCGTATTCAGTAGCAACACCAGCACCTTGGCCCCAAAAAGACCAAACTGCTTGGCGTAAGCAAGTTGATTCCTCGGCCCCCAAGAATTAGCTGAAGCATTGAGAACTTCACACTCGGAATACTTGACTTTTGAATCTAATTGTGTGTAGCTCGCCAAATCTTGTACTTGCAGCCTCAACTTCCGAGCCATGATTTCCGATATAGTATCTGTCTGATGAGTCCACCAACCGCCGTTAGCCACGGAATCTCCCAACAGCAAGACGCGCAGAGTTGACGGATCGGGGAGGGGGTCGATCGCCCCGGTACGCATCGAATATTCGTTAATCTGAATTAGATTGCCCAAACGGCGCACCTTTTGATTTGGGGCCAACAAATAGCCGCACTCCGCATCGGCAACATAAATCATAGGATTGCCCAAACCCAACAGTCGCAACAGTATTTCCAGCAACACCAACAATCCTGCGGTGACAGCAAAAATTTTCAGCAGATAGTCGATCGTTGATAGTCGATCGTTGATAGTTATCACGCTTGCAAAAGGAAGAAAGAATAAAAAAGCAAAAGTAAAGGGAATATCAACAAAAATAAGTGCTCCCTCTTCTGTCACTTTCGATAGAGATTATTATCCTACTCCTATTCTAATTAAAGTAGGGTGCGTCGCCACCAGAATTATGATTATTTACCACTATCAATGAGCGACGCACCCTACCGCTATACTCTCCCCCGAAGTGACAAGCATAGGGATTACCCACTGTCAGGACACGGCAGTGCCGTGTCCCTACCCTGCGAGATTGTAGAGACACGGCACTGCCGTGTCCTCAGTATCATTCCGGTACGATCGGAATCTATCTGACGGATGAATGTTGGTTTTAGTTAAGTACGATCGCCCTTTTTTCTTAAGGGCGATCGCTCTTTTTTTCTTTCCTAAATTACCAGGAAGTTCGATCCTGTAATTGCAGAAGCATTCACTCCAACAACTACACCTAACTGCTCTCCTGTCAAGAAGTTTTTAATCAGAGCACCCTGAGAATCTTGAGTAATTTCTAACTGTCCGAAACTCACGCCTCCGGTAAGGGCGATCGCATCATTACCGACAGTAAAATCGGTGATGATATCGAACCCGCCACCTGTTTGCAATACAAAGATATCGTTACCGCTACCTCCACTTAAACTATCATTCCCCAAATCTCCGTAAAGAATATCGGAGCCTTGACCGCCAGTGAGAGTATCGTTATCTTCACCTCCATACAGAGTATCATTTCCTTCACATCCTCCCAGAATATCGGCTTGTTGGTTACCGCTAATCAAGTCATTGCCTTCACTGCCACATATGCTATCATCCCCCATATTTCCAAACAGGAAGTCCTCTCCCTCATTGCCCAGCATGATGTCCGAACCTCGCCCTCCAAATAAAGTGTCATTATCCTTACCGCCATCGATGAAGTCATCATTTTTATTACCCAAAATGATGTCATTGCCTTCGCGGCCATTTAAAGAATCATTACCTTTGCCTCCGAAGATTAAATCGCTGCCACCATTACCGATGATGATGTCATTTCCTTCATCTCCAAACAGGATGTCATCACCCCTGCCACCGCTGATAAAATCATTACCTAGGTTGCCATTGAATATGTCGCGACTATCGCCACCATATAAGTTGTCATTTCCGGCCTTGGCATCAAATATGTTGCCGTTGTTGCTGCCGAAAAATTCATCGTTTCTCGGAGTGCCTATTTGAATGCCCGATACACCGAGTATGGTGTTTTCAACTGAGTTGGGTTGGTTTAAGTTGGGATAAACAATCTTGTCGCAAATGCAATCATCATTCGGGATGTTGTTGGGTGTTGGAGTCGGTGTCCCTGTGGGATTACCGAAAATGATGATGTCGCTTGGCGAGAGAGAATTAGCGTCGATCAAGATAGTTTGACCATTCCCTAAATTTAAGACCAAACCGGAGGGAGTAGATTGTAATGCGGCGATAACTTGTTCGGGTGAGGTGAAACCGAAGGCAGCATCAAGTTGTAATTTATCTTCTCCAGGGGTGAAGTCTAAAATCTGGTTTTGTCCGCCTACAGTACCAGTTGCGGGACTAAAGATGAAGATGTCATTGCCAGCTCCTCCGGTGAGGGTGTTGTTGCCAGCGCCACCATCAAGGGTGTCATTGCCAGCCCCACCATCAAGGATGTCATTGCCAACCCCACCATCAAGGATGTCATTGCCAACTCCTCCGGTGAGGGTGTCATTGTCAGCGCCACCATCAAGGGTGTCATTGTCAGCCCCACCATCAAGGATGTCATTGCCAGCCCCACCATCAAGGATGTCATTGCCAGCGCCACCATCAAGGGTGTCATTGCCAGCGCCACCATCAAGGATGTCATTGCCAGCGCCACCATCAAGGATGTCATTGCCAGCGCCACCATCAAGGGTGTCATTGTCAACTCCTCCGGTGAGGGTGTCATTGTCAGCGCCACCATCAAGGGTGTTGTTGCCAGCGCCACCATCAAGGGTGTCATCACCACCGCCACCATTCAGGATGTCATTGCCAACTCCTCCGGTGAGGGTGTCATTGTCAGCGCCACCATCAAGGGTGTCATCACCACCGCCACCATCAAGGGTGTCATTGTCAGCGCCACCATCAAGGATGTCATTGCCAGCGCCACCATTCAGGATGTCATTGCCAACTCCTCCGGTGAGGGTGTCATTGTCAGCGCCACCATCAAGGATGTCATTGCCAGATCCGCCATTAAGTAGGATGTCATTGCCAGCGCCACCATCAAGGGTGTCATCACCAGCGCCACCATCAAGGGTGTCATCACCACCGCCACCGCTGAGACTGTCTGGGTTGACCGTACCTGTGAAGTTGTCGATTAAGGGACTGCCAATGACAGTGATGGGTTGAGGGAAGGTGCTGAAGTCTTGAGTAACGCTGTTGGGAGAGGAGGCAAAGTCGAAGAAGTTGGTGGGTGTCGGCGTAGGTGCGGGCGTAGGTGCGGGCGTAGGTGCGGGCGTTGGTGCGGGCGTTGGCGCGGGCGTTGGTGCGGGTGTGGGCGCGGGTGTGGGCGCGGGTGTGGGCGCGGGTGTTGGTGCGGGTGTTGGTGCGGGTGTCGGCGCGATATCGTTGTCTAGGTTGGTGACAGAGACATCCGATGGGTTGAGATTGTTGTAGTTCGGGTCGGT